>NZ_NIQC01000002.1 GCF_002216005.1 Natranaerobius trueperi | reverse complement strand
GACATAAATTTGTGAGGTACGCAGATGACTGTATCATCTACGTCAAAAGTAAGAGAGCCGCTGAAAGAGTAATGACCAGCTGTACAAAATACCTCGAAGAGAAATTAAAACTTAAGGTGAATCGAGAAAAGAGCAACATTGGGAGCCCACTTAAGCTTAAGTTTCTTGGCTATTCCCTCTACAAAGCTAGAGGAAAGGCTGGAATACGACCACACCAAGAGTCCATAAAACGCTTCAAAGACAGGGTACGGCAGATAACAAGTCGTAAACGTGGTAAGTCAATTCAACAGACACTTAAAGAACTTAAAATGTTCACCACAGGCTGGTTAGGTTATTTTGCCATTGCAGATATGAAGAATAGAATTACCGCCCTTGACGTATGGATTAGGCGTAGAATTCGAATGTACTTGTGGAAGCAATGGAAGAAAATAAGTGCTAGGTTTAAGAATCTCAAGCGACTTGGAATATCCAAAGGGAAAGCTTGGGAATGGGCAAACACTCGGAAAGGATATTGGCGGATAGCCAATAGCTGGATATTATCAAGGTCATTAACAAATGAATACCTCGCATCAGTTGGATATGATGACATATCCAAAAGATACGAGGTACTGCACTTAAATCATTGAACCGCCAAGTACCGGACGGTATGCTTGGTGGCGTGAGAGGTCGGTAGATAAATTAATTATCTACCTCCTACTCGATTACTTGAAAGTTTCGTGAATTGTATCTAACCATCCTCTTATATCTAACCCTTGTGGACATTCAGTTTCACAAGCTCCACACTTTATACATTGTCCACCATCTCTATTTTGTTCTTGAAGTTTTCTATAACTCTTAAGAGACTTTTCAGGGTTATTGAATAAGAAGGTAATCATTATATTGAGTTAATATAGCAGGAATGGCTATATTTTTTGGTTTACAAGGAATACAATATCTACAATGCAGTACATCTAATTTTTAATTTTTCATGATATAGATTTTTTATCCTATCTATCACTTGTAAGTCTTCATCACTCAAACTATTAGGACTCATTTTATTTGCGATTTTTATGTTTTCTTTAACTTGCTCTAAAGTATTCATCCCACTTAATACAGTAGTGACTTATGGGTGATCAAGAACCCAAGTTAATCCCCATTCTGCTGGTGTACGTTGGACTGAAGCGGAATTAATAATATCCATAACTTTTGGAGGTTGATTTTGTGCGAGCCTTACCCCTCTTAAAGGTTCCATTATTGCTACACCGATATCTCTTTCAACGGCATATTTAATACCTTTTATTCCAGCCTGGTGATGTTCGTCTAAATAATTAAATTGAACTAAGATAAGTACCAATTATAAGAGTCAATTATTTCTTTATATAATTCAGTACCTGCATGAAAAGAAAAGGATGGATAGCGAATTTTACCTTCCTTTTGAGCTTTATCTAATTTAGTTAATTAATCAAACTTTTTAACTTTTTTCCAGTTTATTGGATTTAAAACATGTAGCATATAGAAATCAATATAATCAGTTTGTGTTTTTCCAGTTGGTCTTCTAAAAATATATTAAACTCATGTTCAGATTCCATTTTAGCTACAGGTAGCTTTGTAGATAAATAAACTTTTTCACGATAACCATTTGATGATGCTTTTCCTGTAACTACTTCACTATTCACTTCATGGTACATATGCTGTGTCTATGAAATTGATTCCATTATCTATTCCGTATCGAATTATATCTATTGATTTTCTTCGTCAATTTCACTTTGATTATTATTTTAAATAGCAAATCTTAAACATCCCAATCTTAATGTTGAAATGCTTATATCAGATTTAGGGATATTTCTATATAACATAATCTCCTTCCTTAATATCTTCTCTGTATTTTTTTTCTTGAAAATTAGTATTTTTCCTTTGAAAGATGTATTTTTTTAATGTTTTTGGTCAAGAGTAATAGACAGATAATATGCATTAAGGAGGAAGTTATTTAGATGATGAAAGGTACAGTAAAATGGTTTGACTCTAAGAAAGGTTATGGTTTTATTGAGAAGGAAGACGATGGTGAAGATGTATTTGTACATTTTTCTGCCATCCAACAAGAAGGTTTTAAGACCTTAGAAGAGGGCCAACAAGTAGAGTTTGAAGTAAAGCAAGGAGATAAAGGTCCTCAAGCAGATAACGTACAAGTTGTAGAGTAATTGAGTAATGCAGCAGAGCATACTAGTATGCTCTGCTGCAATCTTTGTAAAATTGCTCTCGGGAGGGTACCGGTTTGGGACTTACTATTTTTATTAGAACTATTATATTTTACTTTATAATATTAACATTGTTTAGAATAATGGGTAAGCGAGAGGTAGGTCAGCTTTCTGCTTTTGACCTTGTCGTTTCGATTATGATAGCTGAAATTTCTGTATTAACTATTGAAGATGAAACAATCCCTATCTATGCAGGAATAATCCCCCTAGTATCTTTAATGGGGCTCGAAGTTATGTTTACTAAATGGGGACTAAAAAATAAACTTATACAAAAATTAACACAGGGCTCACCAAGTGTTTTGATTGAAGATGGAAAGATTAAAGAGCAAGAGTTAAAAAAGGTTAGGTTTGATTTAAACGAATTAATGGTACAACTTCGTCAACAAAATGCACATAATATTAGTGAGGTTGAGTATGCCATTTTAGAACCAGATGGTCAGCTAAGTGTTATTATAAAGAATGCACAAAGGCCAGTTACAAAACAAGATTTAAACATAAATGCACCTTATGACGGACTGCCAGTACCTTTAATTATGGATGGTGAAGTTGAGTATGGGCATTTAAAAAAAGAAAACTTAACTGAAAAATGGTTAATCAGTGAGTTGAAAGAGCGAGGTTTTAGTTCTCCGCAAGAAATTTTATATGCTAGTTTAGATTCACAGAGAAATTTATATGTGAGTCCTAAAGAAAAGTATGCTTCTAAAGAAAAAACACCGTCTCAATAAACGGTATCTTTAATGTATATATTAACAATTAACAATTTTGTAAATCCAAAACAGATTGGCTAACGAATTAGTTGAGTTAACTTTATTAAATTGAAGAGTAGCAAGTTTTTGATAGAAGTTTTCGAAAAAGCGGTGGAGAGATGATTCTCTCTTCTCTTTTTTTTACTTGCTGTTGACCAGAGATGGGTTTAAATAAACCTAGCTCGAGATACGATCAAGGTTTAGGTTATTTTTCTAGATCAACCGATTATAACCGCCATCATACTATGAGAAATTAATAGGTAGTAGTTTCATACTATTTAACAACAGTTATCTTGTTAGGTAAACCGATTTTAGTCCATAATAATTTCCTTCTGGATCCGTTATAAAATCATTTTTTATTTCTTCTTGAAATCTACCCGTTATTAATAACTTTTTGGGATAGTTTTTATTTAGAATATCTGTGGCAATATCTTGAGTTTGATGCTGTTTGCTGTTAGTAGGTAGCACCAGTAGGTTCTTTTTCCATTCTGGCATTATAGCTAGCAGAAAGTTTAAGTTGTTCATCTAATATAATTTTCATCGGAGTCACTAATTGCATGATATCGTACTTATCAAGTACGCCTAAATGTCTGGTGTTTTTTTTGCACCCCAGCTAGCATGGTAGCATAATGTTTATTACATATCATATTATTTTGCAACTATTAGAATATTGTCTTGACAATAGCTCAATTATAATCTAAACTAAAAAAGCACTTGAAAACGATTCTCATTCTCAAACACTCTTTTTTTACTTTGTATTGCGAATGTTTTTCAATAAGTTGATCTTTTAATTAAATATAAGCTTACAGGAGGAAAAATGTATGACGGTTTTAATCGTAGGTGGTGATAGGGTAGACAAAATTAAGGAGTATTTAGAACAAGAAGTTGGTGCGACCCAAATAAAACATGTAACAGGCAGAAAAGAACGTACTATGGAACTGCACTCTAACCTAGATTTAGTGCTAGTTTTAACTGATTTCATTAACCATAACCTTTGTAAGAATATTAAATGTCAAGCTAAAGAAAAGTGTGTACAGACTTTATTCTCTAAAAGATCACTAGCTTGTATCATAAAATCAATTCATTGTTTGGAAGGAGAGGGTTGTAAAGGAATACACAATTAATTATCGTTTGTGATTTATCTAAGGCAAACTAATGTATATTTTCTATACCTTTAAATAAAAACTGAAGTTATTTTTAGTAACTTAATTAATCAACATTATAATTTAGGAGGGGGAAAAAATGAAATCATTTGATCGTATTGCTTTAATATTAGGCTTATTAGTAATTGCTTTTTCACTAGTTTTCACTGGTTGTGGAGTTGAAACTGAAGAAGCAGAAACTTCACAAAAGGAAAATAATGAAGAAACTAACAACAACGAAGTTTTTGAACCTGCAACCTGGACACAAAATACTGATAACACTGACTTCCAAGATGGAACATACCGTGGATACTTTGGTGACGGTGGTGACATGCAAGTAAACGTACAGTTTACTCTTGAAGACAATGAAATCACTGATATTAACTTTAGACATTTAGAGTATGGTGGAGATGACTACTTAGAATCAGAAGATGATACTATAGTTGGGCTTAAAGAACAACATAAAGAATTATTAGATTATCTAGAAGGTGAAGATGTAAGGACAAGCCTCGAAGGACTATACGAACCAGGAGAAATTGTTGATGATGAAATAGATGGTGATAGTGGTGCTACTTTAAGAGCTAATAAAATTGCTTATGCTGTAAGAGATGGACTTAATAAAGGTGTTTATAGCTTTGACGGTGAAGTTCCAGAAGGTTATAACCCTGTATTAGGAGAAAGTTTTGAAGATGGAACTTATCGTGGAGTTTTTGGTGATGGTGGCGACATGCAAGTAAATGTTCAGTTTAGTCTTGAAGATAACGTGATTACGGATATAAGTTTCAGACACTTATATTATAGTGGTGACGATTATTTAGAGTCTGCTGATGAAACTATTGAAGGCTTTAAAGAGCAACATAAAGAGCTATTAGACCACCTAGAAGGTAATGACATTAGAGAAAGTTTAGTTGATCTTTATAAACCAGGAGACATTGTAGATAGTGAAGTCGATGGAATATCTGGTGCAACTTTACGTAGTAACAAGATCATCTCAGCTGTAAGAGATGGTTTAAACAAAGGAGTTTACAGTGGCGACATTGCAGATGCTTATACTCCACTTCCAGGTCACAGCTTTGAAGATGGAACCTATAGAGGTATCTTTGAAGATGGTGGAGATATGCAGGTTAATACTCAGTTCACTCTAGAAGATAATGTGATTACGGAGATTGACTTCAGACATTTATACTATGGTGGCGAAGACTATCTAGAGACTGATGATTTAACATTTGGGGCTATTGGTGAACAACATCTAGACCTATTAGATTATGTAGAAGGTGAAGACATAAGAGTAGTTATTGCAGATCTTTATGAACCAGGAGATATTGTAGAAACAGAAGTAGACGGGTTTAGTGGCGCTACAATTAGATCTAACAAAATTATTTACTCAATAGTTGATGGACTTAATAAAGGGATTTACACATTACCATAACTTTAGATGAGTAGTAACTCCCAGAGAAACGTCTCTGGGAGATTTTTATATTCCTTGTACGTTTGCTTTTTCTGTACGTACTTTAAGTTGAGCAGAATTATTAGATATCATATTAATTACTTACATTTCCTGTTAGCCTAAATTTTTCGCAAAAGATTCTATAGGTGATAATATCACAGAACAACTACACATCGTTTTAACTTCTCTTGACAAAGTAATGTAATAAGGGATAAGATTATATCAGCACTGATTGAGAATGATTTTCATTTTAGCCAATTTTTAATCTTTACCTACTATGTTTTTTGAAGTTATTATAAATTGGAGTGGATTTTAAATGAAAAAGAGAACTAACTATGGGTACTGTAAACAATTTAAAAATACCTTAATTAGAGCCTTTAAAATTTTATTTTTTATTGGTGTATTAATTTTTTTAGTCTTTAATTTACCTGAAATAATCCCTCATATAAAAACAGTTTCTTACTCATCCGTTACAGGCTTAGTTTTAATGCAATTGTTTACATTACTAGTAATAGCATATCAGTGGAAACTTTGCGACAAAGTAATAGATTACAAACCTAACCCAAAACACCCAATAATGCACAATAAACTCAAAGTAAGTGATTTTTGGATCTTAAATAGTTATGGAAAACTATGCGAAGGGATCACACCAGGGGTTAAAACAGGTGGAGAAGGGTTAAAAACTGTAATGCTTGTTAATAAATTTAATTACAAGAAGAAAGACGCACTAATATTAGTGTTAATACAAAAAAGTATTAGCTTAGTTAGTTTTGTAGTTGTATTAGCTGCTCTTTGTGTTATATTATCAGCACAAGGAAGCTACACTTTAATAAATTATTCAAATATATCACATCTGCTAATTATTATAACTGTTGCGCTAATATTATTACTCCTTATTGTAAATTTCTGGGGTAAAAAAAGTAAATTAAAGTATTTTTTGAAATTTCATCAGATAATAGTTATTTTAAGAAAAAAGAAGCTTTTTGTTTTTCTAGCTTTTTATTAGGAATAATTAATTGGACCCTTCTTGGTTGTTCTACTTTATTAATTAGCCAAAGTTTAGGTTTAGATCTTTCTGTAATACAAGCTTCTAGTGCCACTTTCATAGGCTACTTGTTTGGTATGATACCAATGAGTCCAGGAGGTATAGGAACTTACGAAGGAGCAATGACATTACAACTCTACAATTCAAATGTCTCTCAGGATTCTGCACTTAGTTTAAGTATTTTGAGTAGAGTTTTCACTTTTTGGATAGCTATCTTAATCTCATTTTTATCCATAACTTTAATTAAAATTACACATAAATTTCAATGGTTTACTTTTCTCTCGTACAGTCGAAGATCAAATTTCAATCAAGACTTAGCTAGTCCTCAAAATAAGATTAGGTAGGTGTTTAAATTGAACAGTCTTATTAGTTTAGATAAAAGTACTTTAATACAAGCTATCCCTTCTGTGATAACATTAGGAAATTTATTATTAGGGTTTTTTTCTATAATTCTAGCTATCAATGGTGAATACAGATGGGTTGTATCCTTAATAATCATATGTATGTTTTTAGATTTTCTAGATGGCAAGGCAGCAAGATGGCTTGATGTTGCAAGCCCTTTCGGTAAGGAACTGGACTCTCTAAGTGACATTGTATCCTTTGGTGTTGCACCTGCTGTATTAACTTTTATGATATTGCCTTACCATTTTTATTGGGTCGTATTAAATCTAATACTTTTTTTAGTATGTGGTGCTTGTAGACTTGCTAGGTTCAATGTGGAAGGTAAGAATCAAAATCAGTTTACAGGTTTCCCTATTACTACAGCTGGAGGACTACTGGCTTTAGTAAGTTATTATAACAATATACTACCACCAGTTATTCTTTTTACAATAATTATTACTTTATCTATACAAATGGTTGGTTGTGTCCCTTTTTCAAGTTTAAAAGGTTCTAATATACAACAATCGCATTATTTTAAATTGTTAAGTTTAACCTTCGTTTTCTTATCTGGTGTAGTGTCGATCTTATATCCTTTCATTATGGCGATTGTACTAGGAATTTATTATTTAAGTGGACCAGTTTTATACTTTCCTATAGTTTATAAGAAACACTCACAACATTTATTACAACTTGCTAGACTAAAATTCTAACTGATTAAAACCTCGGAGTGATCTCTCTGAGGTTTTTTATTGCCTGTAAGTCTGTCCTTTTGGATTTTATCCAAATCTAATCCACAAAAATTTGTATAATTTAATTTGTGAACGTAAATTATACATAGAGCTTAATACTGATTATGGGGGTAAGAATGTGTCAGAAATAAAAGTAGAGTAGAAGAATGTACTTATAATAATAGTGAGCTGTGCTTAGCTTCTACTATTGAGGTAAACTTAGAGTAAAAGACCACATAGTTAGTAATACTGATAACACAGCTTGTGAAACTTTTATGCCAGATGGAAAAAGAGTTAGTCAGTAATCTAGTTAGTTAAGCACTGGAAAACGCTATAAGATGGTCTCTTTAAGTAGGGGCCATTTTATTTATATTTCGAAACTAATATAGTAATATATAATATTAATAAAGAAATTCGATGAGTTTCATTTTTTATGGTTATATCTTCTACTTGACATAATAATAGAAAAAGGGTAGAATTCTACCGGCATAGATCGAGAATGATTTTCAATTTTGTTCAATATTTTATTATTACTTACTTTGTTTTTTGAAAGTCATTATAGTTTGAAGCGGGTACTTTAACACTTTAAAAATGCCTTGATTAGATCTTTCTATAATCTAAGCCTCTAGTGCAACTTTGAGGGCTACTTTTTTGGTATGATACAATGAGATCAGGAGGAATAGGAACCTGCGAAGGAGCAATGACATTACAATTCTACAATTCAAATGTTTTTCAGGATTTTGCACTTAGTTTAAGTATTTTGAGTAGAGTTTTCACTTTTTGGATAGCTATCTTAATCTCAATTTTATCCATAACTTTAATCAAAATAACACATAAATTTCAATAGCTAATTTGTCTTATATAGTCGAAGATCAAACTTAAATTAAGGCCTATCTAACCCTCAAAGTAAACTTGAGTAATTGTTTAAATTAAATAGTCTTATAGTCTTATGTCTAGTATATAGACAAGCTAGACACTAATGACTGTAGTCTGGTCGTATGTATTTAGAACTACCCAACTTTTCGAAAAAATGGTTGAGAGAAAGTAAGAAAATGGTTATGATTTAAACGAAAGATGGAGGAGTGTTTGAAAACTGATGTTCTCGAACAAAACTATAAAATCTAATAACCGATGGGCACTTATTGTTTTAGGTATTCTGATTATGATGTTTTTAGGTACAGTCTATTCTTATAGTGTGTTCAGAGTTGCATTAGAAAATGAATTACAAGTAGGTTCAGCTAAGAGTGGAATGCCATATATGGTTGCCTTAGCTTTTTATGCATTATTTATGTTCTTTACTAGTAAACACATTGAGAGCTCCCATCCTAGAAATGTTATCATTACAGGTGGTCTTTTAGTAGCACTGGGATGGATACTATCTTCGTTCGCTACAGATATTTTTGTATTAACAATTACCTACGGGTGTATCAGTGGTGCGGGTGTAGGAATAGCATATGGTGTTCTCATGAATGCTGCTGCGAAGTGGTTTCCTGATAAAAAGGGATTTGCAGTAGGATTGATCCTAGTTGGATTCGGACTTTCACCATTGATAACGGCTCCAGTTGCTAGAATTTTAGTTGTAAATTTTGGTGTAATGCGAGCTTTTTTTATTCTTGGAGTAAGCTTTGGCGTATTATTACCAGTATTAGCATTTCCATTTAAATACCCTAGTTGTGAAGATGTATCTAGTTACAATTATAAAACTCAACATTCTCATGATTCAGAAGATATACCATTAAAAGAAATGATTAAAACTATGAGTTTTAAAGGGGTTTATTTAAATTTTACTATTGGAACAATGATAGGGCTTATGATGATTGGAATGACTAATAATGTAGGCGTTGATTATTTTGAACTTGAATCGTTAATGGTGACAAGGTTGATGGCTATATTTGCAATTTTTAATGGCATAGGTAGACCAATTTTTGGTTGGATTACTGATCGTTTTGCTTTAAGAAATACAATGATCCTATCGTTTCTCTTGATATCGGTAGCTGCGATGGGCTTAATTACTTTAGGCAATGATATTGTAGTTTATATCATCACATTTTCGATATTTTGGTTTAATATGGGAGGATGGCTTGCGATAGCTCCAACTTCAACACTCAAACTTTATGGAATAAAAAATTATAGTGATAATTATGGACTGGTTTTTACTGCATATGGTATAGGTGCAATTGCTGGTGTTACAAGTTCTGGTATTCTACTTGATTTTCATGGTAATTATCTAAATGTATTTTATTATGTAATTGCTCTGTGTTTGGTTGGTGTAATTCTAACCAATAAGTACATTAAAACTTAAAAAAAGCTAAGTCTGATTAAGTTCAGACTTAGCTTTTTTTATTGGGAAGATGATAAGAGCAATATAGTTTGATATTGGAAAGAAGTTTTTAATATCTATACTGCAGTAACCTAGAAAGAAGAAAGCTAGCGCTTAAATGATTTTCATTTAAAAATAGCAGAAACTTAAACAGATAGATTAAAGTACTTTGAACAAATAGTTTGAAATTTATTGACTAATCACTTAATTTTCTGGGACCTGTAGTCCATTAGTGGGTTCGACATAATAATTATCTTTATAGATTAGTTCAGAGATGGGAACAACTTCATAACCTTGTTCTTTGATTAACTCTTTTAAAATATTATCTACTGCTTCAGGTGTATAAGTACCATTGTTATGAAATAACACAATCTCTCCTGGCTCAACTTCGTCTAAAACAATAGATTCAATATAATTTGCATCAGGTGCTTGCCAATCAAGTGAGTCAATACTCCATTGAATTGGATAATAGTCCATGTCCTCCAGGGTTTCTACAAGTAGATCATCATAGTCACCGAAAGGCGGGCGAAATAAAATAGGTTCTTCTCCTGTGATATCGTAGAGTTGATGATGTACTCGTTCTACTTCTTCACGAATCTGTTGTTCATCTAAATTAGTCATATGAGGATGTGTTAAACTATGATTTTCAACTTCATGACCTCTTTCTGAAATTTCTTCTGCCACATCAGGGTAGTTTTCTAACCAAAACCCTGTCACGAAAAACGTAGTTTTGATATCGTACTTATCAAGTATGTCTAAAATGTCTGGTGTTCGTTCTGCACCCCAGGCAGCATCAAAAGAAATTGAAATTTTCTTTTCTTCTGTATCTACTGAATAGATTGGTACTTTGCGCTCATCTGCAGTTATTGGTATTACGGTTGGAGTTTTCTCTTCAATAATAGAGAGATATCCAAAGGTACCTATAACTACAAAAAAACCAATTAACAATAACAATGAAGCCTTTCTTTTGAAATTAACACTAAAAAACACGGATTAATTCCCCCTGAAGTATTTTGTAATAACGTATTCATTTAATAGAGAAAAAATGCTTATTGAGGGAATAAGAAAAAGAAAAGTGCTGTTAGAACAGCACTTTTCTTGTAAAAACTATATTACTTTGCTGTGATATCCACGTTATCTAACATAGCGTATGGGAATAAGAAGTTTCCTATCCACTTGGTTTCCTGGCTAAAGTTAATTAGTTGGTGTTTTAATGCCTCAAAAGTATTAATAGACACCATACAATCTTTAATTCTTCCTAAAATTTTACCATTTCCAACAATGTAACCTAGAGAAATGTTTCCATTTACTTCTCCACTATAAGGGTTGCCTGCCCAAGCACCCATTAAATCTTTAATAATAATTGCTCGATCTAAATCTTTAATCATATCATTAATTGGTTTATCACCTGGAGTTAATACACAGGTATGAAAACCTGGACTAGGAAGTGATGTAGCCCCTCCTCTGATACCATGTCCAGTTGGTTTAAGCCCTAGTGATTTTGCTGTTAAAAGATCTACTGGGAAATTAGCAATTGTACCATTCTTTATTAAAGGTGTTTCTTGGGTGATTACCCCTTCATCATCTACAGGGCACATGCCTGGTGAAAACGGTCTATGGGGCATATCTGTTAGGTTAAAACGTGCATCAAATAGTTGTTCACCGGTTTTATTCTTAAAGGGAGATACTCCCTTTTCAACACTTTTACCATTAATACTAGCAAGTATAGGCCGTAAAAATTCACTCATTGCTTCTGGAGCGAAAATTACTTTGTATTTTCCACTAGAAACATCTTTTTCTTTAACACCAAAATGTAGATCTTGTAGTAATTCTTCTTTCATTGCTGTTAGGTCACTAAAGTATCTAGGTAATTTTTTTTGTTGGTGTATACTAAGAAAGCTAGTACCTACTAACAACATGGCTCCACCACTTACTGAAAAAGAAGTTTTTTCGTATTGAGTATCAAGACCAAGTGAGTTCTTTATTGCAATTTTTGTTTTCACTTTTTCAACAGCAGCATGAGCAAGTGCGTCAGTATTTTTACTTTTGATAGTATCTACTATTTCTTCACCCATTTCCATCATCTTAGTCATAGAAAGGTCAAGGATATCTTTATCATACATGTTTTCTAAAGGTTCAGGAGTAGTAGAAGGTAAGTTAGCTTGAAATTCTCTTCCAAACTGACTAGTTTCTCTTGCTTTATCTAATAGTTTCTCAGGTTCTTCAGTTGTAGTTGTACTACAAAAACCTTGCCTTCCTTCAGGGTTAATTAACCTAACAGCTGAACTTTGTGTTTCTTGTGTTTTAATATTTTTTAGTTTATTATTTTCAAATTCAACTGGAGTTCTAGTCTGAGTTACTGTGAAAATCTCAGCTTGTTCTCCATTCTTTCGCGCTAGGGATAAGAGCTTATCCATCAGACTTCCCTCCTATGATAACATTCTCAACTCTTACCGACGGAGAACCTTGGCTGGTAGGTAGAGGACCTTGACCTCCTTTACCACAACCTCCTCCGGAATCTTTAATCCTAAGGTCATTAGAAATCGCAGATATATTATTTAATGTTTCAAATACATTTCCAGTCAGGTTTACATCTCTTACCATTTCTTCTACTTGACCATTTCGAATCATATATGCTTCTCCAGCTTTAAAAGTAAACATTTCTCCATTAGTTTGTCCTCCATAGGCATCTAGAGCGTAAACTCCTAGATCAATATCTTTGATCATATCTTCTAAATTAGTGTTACCTTGAGCTATGCAAGTAGTACGCATTCTACAGATAGGGGGGTGATTATAATTTAGAGCACGAGCATTACCTGTTGGTTTTTCGCCCATTTTAACAGCTGTTTCTCGTGTATGTAAACGTCCCACTAACTCACCTTCTTTAATCAAATAAGTTTTTGGGTAGGTACACCTTCATCATCATACTTAAGATATCCTCTAGCACCACTCGCATTACCAGTGTCATATATATTTAAATGTTCTCCTCCAAACTTAGTCCCTAATTGCATAATTTCTTGGAGCTTTTTGTTTTCATATATATGGTCACTTTCACTTAAATGACCAAAGGCTTCATGCACAAATACACCGGCAAGTGTCGGATCAAGAATTACGGGATATTTCCCTCCTGTTATAGGTTTTGCATTAATCATTTTTACTGCCTTATCACAGGCAACCTTAACTTTGTCATGAAGTTCACGAACTACACCAAAATCATCACCACCACCAAAACCGACTCTTGACATTTGAGTGGTATTTTCATCAGTTGCTAAAGCGACAATGTTTCCACCCAAATCTACTTTTTCTTGCTCGATATAGGTACCTTGATTATTGATATAGTATAAAGTAGTAAAGTTGTCAAAATAGCTTATGCGCGAACTAGCAATTGGATTACCATAACTTAAAATTATATCATTATATTCTTCTAATAATTCTTTTTTTCGAGTTAAGCTAATACTAAATGGATCATCTCTTAAATCAGCATAAACATAATCTACAATAGGCTCAACCTCAGCAAAATTAGTTTTATCTGGGATTCTTTTTCCTACTAGTTGTGCTTGGGTGATTGCAAGATCTACCTTATCAGAAATATCATCCATGTTATTAAATGAAACAAAACCAACTCCACCTTTGAAAAAAGCTCGTACACAACCTCCATAGTTATCAGATGAATCTATTCTATCAAGTTCTTTCCCTTGGTATTCTAGTATATTATTGTGGCTCTTTTGAACACGAATTTCAATATAATCAGCTTTCTTACCTTTAAGTGCAGATTGAAGGTATTCTTTCAAAATGACGTACCTCCTTATGACAATAATTTATTCTTGACTAACCTTTGATTCGTTACATAGACCTTGTTTTCCTGTTTTTCGCTAAAATATAAAAGAAAAAGAACTACCTATTTTAGGTAGTTCTAGCGTGACCTATTTTTTTCTCATATTTTGAAATCTACGTTCTAGAGAAGTAACAAAGTCATCAACTTCTGAAGCTGTAATTGAGGCTGCTAGTCGTAATAAATCGTTTTTATCTGTAATGGATTCTATGTCCCTGGTTGTGATAGGTTCGTCTTGCTTTTTTAAAATTTTATCATTGTGAGAAACTACTGTATAAGCTGGTTTTTTGTTAATTAAAAAGTTTTTTAACCGCTCTTCTATATCCTCACCAGCATTATTGATAACATCTCTAAGTTTTGATTGCCATTCAAGTTGGTCTTCACTATGTTCATATTCTTGGTTAGTTTTTTGGATTGGCTGAGAAGGTTCTTCTTTAGAAAACTCAGTAGGGTGATAGTTTCCTGCTACAAAAGCTAAGGTTTTTAAAGCATTACATTGTATAGCCATATCAACAGTTTCTGGAGCAATTATTTCACCTTCTTGGACGATAACTCCCGCTTTGCCATCTTGAACTGTTTGGGTAGCCATTTTTCCTATTAGCTCATCTGGGTTAATTTGTGAAGCGCTAGCTGTTGTTTGTTCATCCATATGAGTTGTCATTTGAATCGTATCATAGGTTGAAATAACATAATCAACACCTAGAGTCAGAATTTGTTCAGCAGAAACTTCGAATTCTGAATGTTTTTTATTATTTTTGCTTAATACTAAACTTGTGAGCTCTCCACTAGGGAAATTGAAATAATAATCCCTACAAATTCCTAAAAACTCACCATGATCAGTGATAACTTTTTTACCAATAGGTGTTAGCTCAACAACTTCATTAGGTAAGTTAAGTTCTTCTTTAGTAATAGCAGCTTCTTCGTGTGGAATTGTAACGGCATGTACTCCTATAGTTTGAATATTTTGTATTTGAACCAGGTGAGATCTAGTAGAAAATATTTTATCACCACCAAACTTTAAGGCAATCACACTTTTTTGATATGGATCTAATATTACATCAGTAACTTTTCCGAGCGATTTCCCTTCATCTATAGAAATTACTGGTAATGAGAGTAAGTCACTCTTTCTCATAAATAATCCTCCCTCTTAAAAGTTTGTTACTTCTTTAGTATTTCCATAATATTTTTAAATATTATCGATCATTTTAGCCATGATTTTATTTGATTAGAATGGTATAATGTGAAGAAACCCATAATTTAAAATTGTATAATAAGGAGAATCAGAATGATTGTAAAAACTACTTCAACTGATCACACAATGAAAATAGGAGAACGGCTTGCACGAAAGTTGAAACAAGGAGATATCCTACTTTTAACAGGTGATTTAGGAGCTGGGAAGACAACTTTTACAAAAGGGATTGCTAAAGGTTTAGCTATAACAGATCATGTTACAAGCCCCAGCTTTACAATTATGTCACAATACCCAGGTGAGAAAGTTTATCTTTATCATTTTGATTTATATCGAATTGAGGATTCAGAGGAATTTTTAGAACTTGGGCTAACAGATTTTTTATACGGTAATGGAGTTAGTGTAGTTGAATGGAGTGAAAAACTCGAAGAATATCCTGATGAATATCTAAGTATTGATATAAAGCTAGACCCAGAGGATGCAGAATCAAGATTAATTAATTTTACTCCACAGGGAAGCCATTTTAAAGAAATTCTCGAAAAACTTTCTCAAGAGGTGTTCTAACTATGAAAGTATTAGGGATAGATACAAGTACAAGAACCTGCTCTGTAGCTTTAGTAGAGAGCAGTACCCCTATAGGTGAATTTACAGTACATGATAAAAGAACACATTCTGAACGGTTAATGCCTCTTATAGATAGTATATTTAAAAATACGGGTATTAATCCTTGTGATTTATCAGGTATTGCTGTTTCAAAGGGACCAGGTTCTTTTACTGGTTTAAGAATAGGAATAGGTACAGCTCAAGGATTATCTATGGGCTATGAAATACCATTAGTTGGTGTGAGTACCCTAGATGCTTTAGCTTTTCAACGTGCTAAAAAAGGTTATGTATGTCCTGTTATGGATGCTAAAAGAAAAGAAGTCTATACTAGTTTATATAGAGTATCAGAACAAAAGTTTGAACGAATTTGGGATTATCACGTTATCTCACCTGAAACACTTGTAAATAAGCTGTCAGAGAACTTTAAAGATAATGAAACTATTACTTTTACAGGTGATGGTGTTCAAGTTTATGAACAAAAGCTTAAGTCACAAAACTTCAATATGGATTTTACTTTTAAAGAGTTAGAAACTAACCGTGCTTTTATGGTTGCTCGTTTGGGTTTAAAGAGTTTGTTGAAAGGTGAAGGATTTTCTCCACATAAAATTTCACCTATGTATTTAAGAAAATCAGAGGCTGAAAGAAAGCGGGAGAATTGTCATGATTGAAAAAACTTTTTCAGATTATAGTATTAGAGGAATGGTTAAAGATGATATCTCAAAGGTGATGGAAATTGAAAAATGCTCCTTTAATTCTCCTTGGTCTGAGAATGCTTTTTTTCATGAGTTAGAAAAAAACTTTTTAGCTACTTATTTTGTTTTTGAACATATTCATGAAGAAGGAAAAGAACTATTTGCTTATGGTGGATACTGGTTGATACAAGATGATTGTCATATTACAAATATAGCAGTAGATCCAAATTACCGAGGTATTGGAGTTGGTAGAGTAGTATTAATTTCACTTCTCACCCATGCAAAAGAAAGAGGGGCTACACGGGCTACCTTAGAAGTTAGAAAATCTAACGAAAGTGCTATTAGATTATACCAAAAACTAGGTTTTGAACAATTAGGTATACGACCTAACTATTATCAAGATAATAATGAAGATGCAATTATCATGTATAAAATAATTGAAAAGTGAAAGGGTGAAACTATTGGTTGAGAGAAATCCGTGTTACATCCTTGGGATAGAAACTTCGTGTGATGATACAAGTGCTTCTGTTGTTTCAGATGGTTATAAAGTACATAGTAATGTTGTTGGCTCACAAACAGAAGTACATTCTCTTTATGGAGGAGTTGTCCCAGAGATAGCTTCTAGAGAGCATTTAAAACTATTATCACCATTAGTTAAAAAGGCAGTAACAGAAGCGGGTATAACCTTTAATGATCTTTCTGGAATTGCTGTAACAAAAGGTCCGGGGTTAGTCGGTCCACTTCTAGTAGGAGTTTCCTTTGCAAAGTCATTTGCTTATGCAAAAGAATTACCCTTGATCCCTGTTAATCATATTAAAGCACATATCTTTGCAAACTTCTTATCTAGCTCAACAAATAAAGGAATCTATCAACATGATTTTCCATTGATTGCTCTTGTGATTTCTGGAGGTCATACAAGTATATATTACATGAAAAGCTATGAGACATGTGAGTTAATAGGTAGTACTCGGGATGATGCGTGTGGTGAAGCATTTGACAAAATAGCTAGAGCTTTAGACCTTGGTTATCCTGGAGGACCTTTAATAGAAAGTGAAGCTTTCAAGGGTGAACCAAGTATAGATTTTACAAAACCGAAAATAGATAGTAAATATGATTTTAGTTTTAGTGGATTAAAAAGTTCAGTGTTAAATTACTTGAATAAAAAGAAAATGAAAGATGAGAAGTTTAGTGTACCAGATGTATGTAGTAGTTTACAAAGTACTGTTGCTGAAATTCTTGTTGATAAAACAATTAAAGCTGCTTTAGATACTAATGTTAAGACGATTCTATTAGCAGGAGGGGTGTCTGCAAATAGAACAATTAGGACACAGTTTACTAATGAAGCTTCGAAGCATGATATTAAACTGTGTTTTCCAAAGTTAAATTATTGTACAGATAATGCTGCAATGGTGGCTTCATTAGGATATTTTAATTATAAGTTAGGGTTAACCGGAACATTAGATATGAATGCTGTTCCAAATTTGACTCCTTAAGATGATCCCTCTATAACTGATAGGGGGATTTTTTATTTATAAAAGGATGAAATTAATTATTAATATCCACAATGTTATGTTGAGTGCCTGTGGATAATGTGAAAAATTAACATAAAACTTGTTGGATCGGGGAAAAAGCTGTGGATAAACCTGTGGAAACTGTGGACTAAATGAAAATTTCAACAATTCCATCAACTTTGTTAATTCTTGTCATAAAAGAATAGATAGAAATTTGTATTACTAAACATAATTTAGTAGACATTGTTAAATAATAATCTAAAAAACACAAAAAATGTATGATATAATAAAACACGTATTTACTAAAACACATAATATAAAATATAGAATGTTCACTAGAACTCTAGGAAGAGAGGGGTATTATGTTAAAAGGGTTTCAAAAGATACATTTTATAGGTGTCGGTGGTTATGGAATGAGTGCATTAGCTCGAATTTTATTAGCTAAGGGCTTTTATATATCCGGTTCTGATTTAACACCATCTAACCGTACAGAAGCATTAGAGGATTTTGGGGCTGAAATATATTATTCCCATGAAAAAAATAATATTTTGGATAAAGACTTAGTAATTTATTCAACAGCTATACCAAATAACAATCCTGAATTAGAAGAAGCAATTAATCAAGGGACACCTAGGTGGCATAGGTCGGAGTTATTAGCAGAGATTTTAAATAGTAAGTTTGGGATAGCTATCGCAGGTGCCCACGGAAAAACAACTACAACATCAATGTTATCTGTAATATTAGAAGACGCTTCTCTAGATCCTACTTGTATTATAGGGGGAGAAGTCTCAGAACTTAATGGTAATGCTAGAGCAGGGAAAGGTGAATACGTTGTAGCTGAAGCCTGTGAGAGTGATAATTCTTTTTTAAGGTATCATCCAAACATTTCAGTTATAACAAATATTGAAGCTGATCATTTAGAACATTATGATGGCAGTTTTGAAAAACTATTAGATTCATATAGACAATTTATTGATAACCTTGAGAAAGACGGATGTTTAATGATTTCTTGTGATTGTCAATATTATGATTATTTGCTTAAAGATATACCCCAAAAACACTTAACTTTCGGTTTATCAGATAAAGCAGATATACAGGGTCTAAATGTTACGTTAGAAAAAGGTTATACAGCCTTTAGTGTCTTTGAAAAATTAGATGGAAATCAGTTTGATATTGAGCTTTCGGTACCAGGAGAACATAATATATTAAATGCATTAGCTGCTATTTCAGTAGCATTGGAATTAAATATAGAGCCTAGTGTTATACAAAAGGCTTTGAAACGATTCACTGGTGCTAAAAGAAGGTTTACTCATATTGGAAGCTATAAGGACGCTGTAGTAGTGGATGATTATGCTCACCATCCAACAGAAATAGAGGCGACGCTTAAAACAGCAAAAGAGCAAACAGATAATAGAGTTATTGCTATATTTCAACCTCATCGTTATTCGCGAACACAATTTCTTTTAGAGGATTTTTCAAGATCATTTGATAATGCTGATATAGTAATTTTAAATAAAGTTTTTGCTGCTGGCGAAGAACCAATTTCAGGTGTGAATACTACAACTTTAAAAGAAAAGATACTCACAAACTCATCTGTTCAGAAAGTTTTAGAGATTGATAATATGGACGAGATAGTAGATTATGTTTATAAAAATGTAGAAAAGGGTGACTATGTTCTAACAATGGGCGCTGGTGATATATGGAAGGTGGCTAAAAACATAGTGGAAAATAATTAGGTTATTACAGAAGTAGGTGAAATCATGGAAGCTAAGGACTATTACGTATTTCGTTCAGTATCAGAGTTGAATATACTTCCTTTGGGAAGTATGTGTAATTTAAATTGTATTTTTTGTAGTCATAAGCAAAATCCTCGCGATATCAATGTTATAAATCTACCTCCTATAGGAACAGAAGAAGTTAAGGAACTCTTTGATTTTATTAATCCCAATAAAAAAATCACCATTGGTGAATCAGTAACTAGAATAAATGAAGGAGAACCTTTATATCATCCTTATATTAAAGAAATATTAATAGATTTAAGAAAAAAATTTAACGATACAGTTATTCAAATAACGACAAATGGTTCATTACTGAATGAGTCACTAATTAAGTTTTTAAAAAGCTTAGAACCAATTGAATTGAATATTTCTCTTAATACAATAGAATCATGTAAGCGTAAAGAAATTATGGGTGATTCTACTGGTATTGATCCAACAAATTTGTTACAACTTTTATCTAAATATAAGATAAATTATCATGGTAGTGTTGTTTTAATACCTTCAGCTATGAGCGTATTAGATATAGAGTTGATTGTTGAAAAACTAGAAAAATTCAACTCTAAATCTTTGCGTGTATTTTTACCAGGATATACTAAACATTCACCTAGACACGAAATACAGATATCAGATGATGAATCTGAATATTTTAGAGAACACTTAAATGCTATTAATTCTAAAGTAAATATTCCAATTTTAGTGGAACCACCGATTACAAATAATCTACGAATGATCATAGAAGGTATTGTTCCTAACTCTCCAGCTTTTAAAGCAGGTTTGTTTTCAGGAGATGAGATTTTGCTTGTGGATGGAGAAGAAGTTTTTAGTAGAGCTGAAGGTTTTATGAAAATAAAACAGAAAAGCAGTCCAACTATAACAATTAAAAGAAAAGAAGAACAGTTCAATGTAACCTTAGATAAATCTTCTAAAGAATCATCTGGTATTGCTGTTACATTTGATATTGAAAAGAGTACTATTAATAAAATTTTAAGTACTGTCTTTGATAAAAAATCAATTGTATTAACTTCAGAGTTCGGTTACGGGCCTATAAAAATGGGGATAAATAAGATGTTACCATCCTTTGACGGTAAAGTAATTGCAGTTAAAAACAATTATTTTGGTGGTAATATTAAGTCGGCTGGACTATTAACAGTGTCAGACTTTAGATCTTGTTTAAAAGAACAGTTAGATGGACAAACTATACAAGTTATATTACCTAATAAACCTTTTGATGAAAGAGGTTTTGATTTAAGGAATGAGCATTATCAAAATTTACAAGATGAGTTTGGTATTACAGTAAATATTATCTAAGAAAATAACGTCCGAGAGGCGTTATTTTTTTTGCTTTTTAGGAAAAAATAATAGAGGAAAGGAGGATAATCCATGAAAATTTTACATGTAGTTAGACCAGTTAGTGGTGGTATCAAACGACATGTCAAAACTTTGACTAATACTTTACCAGAATATGAAATAAAGCCTATAATTTGTGGGCCATATAAGTTCTTTAAAAAAGAAGATTTTTCGTGCCATTATAATTTATCTATTAATGATGGGTTATCCTTTGGTACTGACTTAAAAAATATATTTGATTTAAGGAAAATTATAACCAAAACCCAACCAGATTTAATTCATGCTCACGGTTATAAAGCTACACTGTTAACAGATAGTGCCGTTAGATTTAGAAAGATTCCTTGGGTTAGTACATTACATAATTTTCAAACATGGGGAAGAAACGCGAAAATTACACAAGTAGGATTTAATTATCTAACTAGAAATGTTTTAAATAGAGCAAGAAAGATTTTTTGTGTTTCTGATGCTTTAAAACATGAATTGATCAACTGTGGGTTAAACGAATCAAAAGCAAAGGTCTTATATAATGGAATAGAGTTTAATAATTATCATTATCCACTCCATAAATCACAAACTATTATTGAAAATGATAAGAATTACGTAGCTTGTGTAGCTAGATTAGCTCCTGATAAAGGTGTTAAAAATTTTCTTATGACAGTAAAATATTTACTAAATAATTATCAGTCATTTGTAGATTGGAATAACCTACATTTTATAATTGTAGGAGATGGACCTGACAGAAAAAAGTATGAACAGTTTGCTTGGGATATTAAAATTTCACCCTATGTGACTTTTTTAGGATATAGAAATGATGTGCCTGAGATTTTAAAAAGCTCTAAGGCCCTATGTATACCGTCTAAGTACGAAGGATTGTCAATTACTGCGATTGAATCAATGGCTTCCTTATGTCCAGTTATAGCTACTAATGCTGGAGGCCTGAAAGAAGTTGTCTTAGATGGCAGTACCGGATTAATAGCTAGCACAGATGACCCAAAGGATATGGGAAATAAGTTGGTTTTACTATTAAAAAGTAAAAAATTAAGGCGTAAATTAATATTTAAAGCTTATAAACGGGCATTAGATAAATTTAGTGATAAGAAGATGGTTAGAGAAACTGTTAACTTTTATAAAGAGGTGGGAGGGAAGAATGTTTTATAATGTAATAGTTAAAGCTTTCTTTCTAGTAGGGTTCATTATAGTTTTAATGTCTAGTTCTCTACAAGTTTTTGCAGAAACAGAAGAGACACAACTCGCTTTAGAAAACGACAAAGATTTAGTTATAATATTGATACCAGGCCTTTCTCTACAAGAAGCCGTTAATGAAGGAAATTTAGAAAAGTTACAAAAATTTATATCAAGAGGGGCAATAGGTTTAATGAATCAGGGTGTATCTGGTAGGTATCATCCGGCAGCTTCTTATATCTCTCTCGGATCCGGGGTGAGAGCTACTACAGAACAGGACGCAAACATAGTGTTACAAAAAGAAGAAACTAATGAAGGTGTTACTGGTCAAACATTATACCATAGACATTTCGGTAAAAATCAAATCCCTGAAACATCAGCTTTGGTTCCAAATTTACCAATATTAGAAAGCTCTAATAATAAACTAAGACATACTGTTAATTTAGGTTCATTAGGTCATAACTTACAAGAAAGCGATACAGAGCTCTTCTACTGGGGAAATAGTGATACAAATGAAATAGAACGTTTTGGAGTATTAACATTTATGAACACAAAAGGGTATTTAGATAATACAATTATTTCTTCTGAAAAAACATTAACATATTCAAAAGAGCATCCCTATGGTAAAAAAACTAATTACGATAACTTGAAGGAACAATTGAATAGTAACTTAAATTCTAATTTAGATATTCAAATATACGAGTTAGGGGATTTATGGAGAATCAAACAATATTCTTCGAATCTAAAGGAAGATAGAAAATTAACACTCAAAGATGAAGCTTACAATGAAATAAATAATATACTTGAATTTATTGGTGATTATACAGATACTCATCAAGTTGTAGTATTGAACCCTGTTAATACAGTTTCAGATTATCATAGTGGACAAAGGTTAAACTTTTTTTTAGTTTCACCAGCTGAAAAACAAGGGTTGTTAACATCTAATACTACTCAAAGGACCGGGATAATTTCAAATTTAGATTTTGCACCTAGTCTTTTAAAACATCAAAATAACAATATACCTGAAACTTATTTAGGTGATGTTATAAACTTTAATTATGAAGAACATGTAGCTAAAGAACTGACAGATACTAAAAATGTATTTTTGCAGATACACCAAAATAGACCTTTGATTATACAAGGTTTTATCTTATTTCAAATTATAGTTATTCTTAGTGGTTTAATAAACAGTTTATTATTTAATAAAATTATTCCACTAGTTGATACTTTATTGCTATCAATGATGGTAAGCCCTCTATTATTTTTATTTTTAGGGGGATTTCCCGATTTAGAAATAGTAAAAACATCTATCATACTAATTTTAGGATCAATAGCTATAGCTATATTTATACAACATTACTTTGATACTAAAGATGCTGTTATATTATTAGCTTTATTAGTTAGTGGTTCGTTAATTTTAGATACTCTTATGGGAAATCAATTATTATATAAGTCTGTATTAGGTCATGACCCTATCTCTGGAGCTAGATATTATGGGATAGGAAACGAATTTATGGGAATTTTACTAGGATCTTATACACTTTTTATGTTAAGCTTTGCAGAGAAAAACCCCAGATTACTCTGGAGTTATGTGCCTGTTACTATTTTTATAGTTTATTTATTTGCTCATCCTCAATTAGGTGCAAACTTCGGTGGATTTATCAGTACAATAGGAGTTTTTGTGTTTGTTATTTTATTATTAAGGAATGATTTCAATATTAAAATAGATATCAAACTAATTTTATTTGGCGGAATAGGTATAGCTTTATTGGCTTTTGTATTATTAATAATTCTAAATACTAGAACAGAAGTTATTAGTCATTTAGGAAGGACCATTGAGTTAGTTAATAATCAAGGGATTCAAGAACTGTATAATATTATAATTAGAAAAGTGAGTATGAATATTTCATTGATAAGATATTCGATTTGGAGTAAAGTGTTATTAGCCTTTTTAGGTGTTTTGCTTACAATTTTAGTTTTTAAGCCAACAGATAAAATAAATCAGTTAAAGCGTACTTCACCATTTATATACAGAGCTATTCAAGCAAACGCTATCGGTAGTTTATTAGTTTTTTTACTAAATGATTCTGGGGTTGTTGCTGCAGCAACTATTATGATTTTTGTAGTTCCACCATTATTACTATATACTACTCCTAAAAAAGTTTAGATTTCTAGTTCATCTAATTGTAAATACAAATCATCTAATCTAGTGGTTAATTTTTGATAATTGATATTAGTTTCTCTAGCCTTCATTTCATCTTTATAAAGTTCTGGATCACCGAGTAAAGATTCTAACTGAGTTTTTTCTTTTTCTAACTGATCAATTTCTTCCATTACTTCTTCTGTTTTTTTATAAGTGTTAATATTTTTGTCATCTTTTTTTATCTGTTTTTTATGACTATATTTCTGTTTACTTTCCTTTTCATCTTGTTTAACTTTTGCTAATTTCTCAACAAATTCAGAGTAGTTACCAGTAAATATTTCTACTTTTTCATTTGAAACATTAATTAACTTTGAAATAATATTATCTAATAGATATCTGTCGTGTGACACTACTAGTAAAGTGCCATCAAAGTTTTTTAAAGCACTTTCAAGAGCTTCCCTGCCTGAGATATCTAAATGATTTGTAGGTTCATCTAGTAATAGAACATTAGCTTTTTTTATAAATAATTTTGCTAAAGTTAATCGTACCATTTCTCCACCACTGAGTGTTGAAACTAATTTATCCATTTGTTCTGAGGGAAATAAGAACTTACCTAATATTTTACGGATTTCTTCTTCCTTTGCCCAGGGAAGTTCTTTTCTAATCTCTTCAATCAAAGTATAATTATAAGAAAGGCTTTTTTGTTCCTGATCTAAATATCCAATCTTTATATTGCTTCCATATCTAACAGTTCCTGTTGACGGTGCAATAATATTTGCTATAATTTTCAACAAGGTAGATTTACCTGAACCATTTGGTCCCATGATTCCAATTTTCTCACCACGGAACACTTTTAGTGAAAATGATGAAAACAAATGGTTACCTTCAATTTCTTTAGAGATGTCTGACAAAGACAGTACTTCTTCGCCACTACGCCTATCTGAATCCAATTTTAATGATAGAGACTTTTCATTTTTAGGCTTTTTGAATGGTTCCATTCTTTCTAGCTGCTTTCGACGGCTCTGAGCTTGTTTAGTCTTTTGACCTGCAATATTTCTTTCAATAAACTCCTTTGTTTTTTCTATTTTCTTTTGCTGATGCTTGTATTCTTTCATAAGTTTTTCATTGTAAGCACTTTTGTCAGCTACATATTTTGAATAATTCCCTTTATATTCAGTTAAATTATAATCTTCTAACTCCCAAATAATGTTAACTGTTTTATCTAAAAAGTATCTATCATGTGTTATTATAACAAAAGTTATATCAGTATTTTCTAGATAATCTTCTAACCACGAAATACCATTAAGATCTAAATAGTTTGTTGGTTCATCTAAAATGAGTAAATCAGGTTTTTCTAAAAGTTTTTGTCCAAGAAAAGCACGAGTCTTCTCTCCACCACTAAAATTTCTAATATATCTATTAAAATCACTATCATTGAAGCCTAAGCCTTTTAGAACAGATCTGATGTGTCTGTGGATAGCATAGCCATTAGAAGCTTCAAAAGTTTCTCTTAAGTTTGAGTACTTGTTCATAATTCCCTCTAATTCTTTTTCAGAGGCTGTACCCATCAACTCTTCTAACCTTTGCATTTCTTTTTCGATTTTGAAAATATTATCAAAAACTTGTTTCATTTCTTGATACAAAGTTTTATTGATATCAAAGTTTGGAGCTTGAGACAGATAACCAATTGTGATATCTTTTTGGCTTATTACTTCACCTTGATCTGGAAGTAGCTCAGAAGTTAACACCTTAATTAATGTTGTTTTTCCAGCACCATTTTTGCCAACTAACCCGATTTTATCACCTGAATTGATTTGTGCTTTAATATTTTCAAATATACGAGTACTACCATAATCTTTAGTTAAATCATTGATTTTTAGTAATGCCATATTAACCACCCTCAAAATAAGTTTACAAGTAAATTATAACAAATAAATTGTTTTAAAAATAGTTCTAAAATCCAATACAAATCATATAATAATCATTATAGAGTAAATTAGGAGGTGTTTTGGATGTGGAAGAGATTAACTATATTTATTGTAATAACTTTTTTACTTATGGCTTTGATATCCTCAATTTATGCTCAAAACCAAGCTAGACAGGTTTCTACAACTGAAGAACATTACAGGATGGATAGTTATAAACTTAAAGCAATTCACAAACAAGGAATAGCTTTAAATGACTTTGGTAGTGTAATACAAAATGAAGAAGGAGAGCTTATCCATTGGAATCATCCTAGAAAATATTTCTGTGATTCTGGTTACTTAAGATATAAAAAGGATAATTCAAAAGTAATGACTTTTGAAGGAAATTATGTAAATGAAGCAGATCTTATTTCTATACCCGAAACTCATGTGGTTAAATCATTCATTAATAATTTATTAGTATCAAAAGATAAATAATAAAGTTAATATCTGATAAACTGTTGTCATACAGCAAGTCTTACCCTTGAAGATACTTACAATATCTTGTGTGTGAGAATTTTATTTTTTTAGATATGAAAAAACTCCCTTGTTATAGACAGTTTATTATTAAGGTTGTATATAACAAGGGGAGGATATATCGGGTATTTTTAAGTATTAGTCACATATTAGTACGAAATTTGTGATATCTGTTTTGTAATAAAACCTATGCTAAATATTTTTTGCTATAGAATTAACCACTTCTTGTGCTTGTCTATTTGCAGTCATAAACGAGTTACAATATGACAGATTATACTCATTTTTAGTTGACTTTGGTGTTACCTGATTTGTAAAGTCATGTTGGTTGCTATGTACAAGTGGGATATTTAAATCATTCACAGTATTTTCTAACAAAATACTACTATCTTTATCATTAGTTGCATCAACGACAACATCACATGGGTCTAATAATTGAAGAACGTTTTTTTGATTTAACTTAATGGAATAAAGTGTTGTAGATACTCCAGAATTAATTTTTTCTACCTGTTTTGCTGCAGCTGTGATCTTTTTGATTCCTATGTTATTTTCTATAGTAAAATTTGTTTCATTAAGGTCTTTATGATCTATAATAATTATATGTCCTATACCTATACGAGCTATTATTTCTATAACAGCTTTTCCTAGTTCACCAACCCCTACAACTCCGATTGTAGAGTGTAATAAAGATAATTGTCCATTAATACCTAAAGGGTTGTAGTTTTTAGAATAACGAAGGGGTAGAATTCCATTTTTTAATGAAAGTTGTTGAACCTTTCTTGGGTTGAGTTGGTATGTACTTGATAAATATAACTCATCTTCAATAGAAATAACATTAACTAACTCATTCTTAATTTCAACTTTATACTGAAATCTTTGTATTTCTTCAACTAGCCTAGGGATGGTCAAATTTTCACCTCCTTATCTGTTAATAGTTATTTATTAGCTCCTTGCAAAACTCAAAAAGTCTGCCATAAGAGGATTTTACAGGGTATTTCAACAGGAACCCCTCTACTTCATATCGAAATACTCATTAGGAATATTTCTTGGGAGGTGATCCTGTGAAAGATCAAATTTCTTTCTTTGATTACTCTGATGAGTTTCAAAAGTTAGATTCTCATTCGATACTCAAGAAACTTTCTGATTACATAAAAACCTTCATGATATTGAAAAATACAATAACTTTACAGCTGATGCCGGCTTTAATAGTACAGAAAAATATTGCTTCTTGATAGAAGAATGTTCTCTAATGCTAGTAATTAGTAAAAATCGTAAAAACTCTAAAAAATTAGGCAAAGATTTCAATGAAAATGGTATTCCTGTTTGCCCTAAAAACATTAACTTACTTTCAAAAATGATGGTTATTGTAATTCCCGTAAAATAATAAAGTGGGTTTGCTTTTGAGTAGAAGGAAAGTACTAAACGTTTCAGTAAATGTTGCATTCCATGTACTGATTCAAAGTATGACGTGTAATTTATACTTATCCTAAAGACAACTAACGCGAACATACTCCTATTTTCTAAGGGTTCTAAACTATAGAAAAGGTACAAGAAAAGATTAATGTCTGATTTTAATAGTGACCTTGTGAATTTGCTTTATCCGCTATTTCTCAAAATAATGTTGCTTTAATTGCTTGTAAGTCTGCATTTAACGAAAAAATCAATTCGTTGGATTGCCACTTAAGGAGTGATTCATCTTTTACCTTGAACTTTAAAATTCAAAAGGAATTTAATCTTTTTTAGCTAATTCGTTTTGCAAGCACCTATGTTAATAGTTATTTATATAAAAAGTATTTCTTGTTTAAACTTCTTGAAGACTTTTAGATTACCTTTTGGTACATGTTCCCAGTAAAAATAAAATGCTTGCTCTAAGCTCGAGCAAGCATTTTGCCAATTAATTAATTTTGTCCGATAACAACTCGTCTTGGATAAGGTATCTCAATTCCACTTTCATCTAAAGCTAATTTGAACCTTCTTCTTAACTCACGTTCCATAGCCCATTGTTCTCCTGGAATTGTTTTACAAAAGGTTCTAATATCAACACTAGAGTCAGCTAAGGCGACTACTCCTTGAACAGTTGGTTCTTCAACAATTTCAGGTAACTCCTTAACTGCTTTTTTACTTTCTTCTTTGAGAACTTCTATAGCTTTGTCTATATCCTCTTCATAAGCAATACCTACAGTGACTAATCCTAGCATTTCACCACGACTATAATTAGTTACCTTGCCAATCTCTCCATTTGGTATAATGTGAACTTGACCTGTCCATTCTCGTATTCTTGTTGTTCTTAACCCCAGCTCTTGCACTTCTCCAAATACATCTGCAGCTGTAACCCATTCACCAATACTATATTGGTCTTCAAACATTATGAAAAAACCTGTGATCACGTCTTTAATCAAGCTCTGTGCACCAAAACTGACAGCTAAACCAATGACACCCACACCTGCTAAAATTGAGCTAGTTTTAATTCCAAAGTTTTCTAGTATCATGATTCCAGCTAGAAAATAAACTGCATATACAAGAATACTTTTTAAGAGACCATTTAAGGTTTTTTTTCTTCGTTCATCCATAAGTCGTTCTTGATTTTGTTCAGTTTTAAAAATATGATCTATTACTTGTCTGCCGATATTAATGGTGATCTTAGCCAGAATAATGATACCGATAGTCTTTAAAATAATGACACCTAAAGCTCTAACTTCTGCAGGACCAATTACCTCTACTTTAAAAATTTCGAGTGATACCAATATAACTCCAAAGAAAAGGCCATACTTTAAAATGGTTCTCAAGCCCAAAAAAAGTATTTTACCTGTTTCTTCTGAAACATACCTTGATTCTTCAATTTTCATTATTCTTTTAATGATATGAAGACCTACTTTATAAATAGTTAGGGCAACAACTATAATAATAGCAATTTTTATTAAATTTTCACCTAGTTGAAGAACTGATATATTATCCATGAAATTCCTCCTTAATTTATATCTAAGATTATATCTTCTTTCTTTATTAACCAATTTCCTTCAAGATAAAATTATTGGCGATTTAAATTTTTATTGAATGCTTAATTGTAAAATGAAATTGAACTAAATGAAAACTCCATAGTAGACCCAACTGTAATATAATTAAATCACCGCAAAATAACTAATTACAGGAAGGATGCACACTATGGATTACTTTAATGATACACCAACTTCCCGCAAGAATAAACATCTAAATGATTTCGAGCGAGGAAAAATTGAGTTACTACATAAGCAAGGCTACAGCCCATACGCTATTGCTAAACTTTAAATAGAGCATCAAATTTAATTCGTAATGAACTAAAAAGAGGTACAGTAACCCAAATCAAAGCCCTTAAACTATGCAAAATTTATTATCCAGATACAGCTAAAAGAATATATGAACAGAATCGTAAAAACTGTGGACCTAAATTTAAATTTCTACAATGTGAAGAGTTTATTGCTTATGCTACAGATCTATTTTGGAACTCTGACTTTTCTTTTAGAATTTGCAGAACTTGCGTCGTTAGAAAAAACTAGCGAAACCAAGGTTTACTTTGCTCATCCTTATGCTTCTGGAGAGCGAGGTACTAATGAACGCCATAATGGCCTTATTAGACGGTTTATCCCAAAGGGTAAAATGCCTACTTGATTATTCGTGAGAAGCCATTGCTAAAGTTCAAACTTGGTGCAATACCTTGTCCAGACGGATCTTTGATTATCTAACGCCAGGTGAAGCTTTTATTGAACAGTGTGAGGTCTTACTTGAATGATTTTTATATTAAAGTTGGTACTAGTTCAATTTAATATTGCAATTCATGATTTTTATTGAATCTTAATTTATAAGTATTATGTCACTATTTTAACTTCACTGATGTATATCAGACCGTTTTAAAAAAATTGGTGGAAGCTTATAGAGAAATTTATTGATAAAGATGTAAAGGTCATAGGAAATGAAGAACCAGTTTTGGAATTTTATGTATGGTGACAAGTAGTGTATTTATTGAGCTAATGACAAATTTCCTCTCGAATAATGGCCATATTTCCCGGGAAATTGCCAACCTATGTCAATCTTTAGACTTTCAGGTGACAGTTTGACGATAGAGAAGAATTTGCTAATAAAGCAAAACTTCCCTAATGTTGATGAAATTTTTTCAGACATCGTTGGGTTATTTCTTTAATCTGAAAATACTTAACCAGCGGCCTTGTGCAAGATGTAGTCGAGCTGAAGATCTCGAAGTGAGAGAACAGAAACTGTGATCCTAACAAACGAATAAGCTAGCGCCTAGCAGATGCTTATGAGAAAATTCTCTTGGGGTAGAATTTAATTAGGCATTATTACCGGAGTAGCATTTACGAATTCAGATACAAAAGTGGTCGTGACGGAGCTTACTGGTTAGAAAATGTTAATTTATTTAAAAAGAAACAGAGAGCCAAACAGCTAATTTTCAGGTTTTTTGTTAAAAATTGTCGTTAAAGGATTTATAACATAGAAGAAAAGTATAAGCCAAACTTAGACAAGACAAAATCTATGGGTGAGGGGTTTTAGAAGCTATCTTAGATTTCTATAAATAAGTAGTTCAGGGTTAAATTCCTGAACTACTTATTTGTGGCTTTTCTTTTGAAAAGTCTACTTCTGATATAATCATTTTAACTTGAAGGTTATCTAACCCAGTTAAATTTGTTAATGTATGTTTTAGTACGTTTTTTAGCTTATCACCTAAAACATGGAAAGGTACATCTAAGTTTAAAGAAACTTGTACCTCTATAAGTGTGTTAGATTCTGTTGAAGTGATTTTGATATTCTTAATATTATTTAAGTTAATTTGTTGTTGAAGTGTAAAAAATGTCATATCTTGTAGTGCTTTTTCCTTTATAAAAACACCACCCAATGAATGAAACTCTGGTTTAACAACAGATTGTTCACCTAAATATTTAGTAGACCCTTTGCTAGTAATCATTAATTTTAACTGGTCTAGTAAAGGTACCCTAAAATTCTTTCTGACTTCAACGGGAGAAAGGGGGACAACATGCCGTCCTCTACTTCGATGATTTTTTGCTCTTATTCGTTCTTGAGTAGTAGTTATTGTATTAATGTCTATCCAGTGACCAGGAGAGTTTAGTTCTAGATGTTTTACTATTTTATTAATCATATTTTTTGAAGTTCCGATAATTAAAATTTTATCTGGATTGGTTTTATTAATTTTTTCTTTCATTTGTTTTGCGTAATCTTTATTGTCAAAAATAGCACGTTTTACTGCTTTTATTTTATTTTTTTCTTGTTTTCCTGAAACAGATCCATCGATTCTCTTTCCTTTATATATAAGTAATCCATCATCGATAATTAGTGGAATATTATATTTATAAGCGATGCTAATAGCTCGGTGGCTTTTACCAGTACCACTCTTTCCATATAGAGCGTATATTTCAGACAAATTATCACCTACCTAGATTATCTTCTATAAAATATATTACATGATAATAATATATTTTATTCTTAAATTCAAGTTTAATGGTGTTAGTCAACTGTTTAATAGAGTTTTTTTAAAAATCTTATAAGTTGGATTGTTTGAATCTCCTAAAATAGCAAACACAATTTTGTTGAATAAAATTGCCTTATTCTTTAGATTCTCTTCGAAGTATCTTGCTACATCATTAACATCATTTTCAAAAACACCACAACCAAATGCTCCAAGAACAATAGAATCATGGCCAAGAAAAGAAGCTAAACTAATAATTTTGCTAATTCGACTTCTCATAATAATTTCAATCAAATTGATATTTTCAGGTTCTTGAGTTGTTACTATTTTAGCATTAACCGCTGGAGCTGTTATGAAAGAAGTGTAAAAAGGTTTATCAAGAAGAGTATCATTTATATCTCGAAATACAGGTACTTCTGGGGAATAAATCATATAATCGGTATATAGTGCAGAAGAAAAAGCTTTATTTGCTACATAAAATTCTTTTTTACTATTGATACTACTATATAGACTAGAAACTCTACAAAGACTTTCTTCTTGAGCACTGTTTCCATTTAAAAAACCTCCACCTGGATTAATAGCAGAAGCAAAATTAAGACAAACTGGGTTATAACCATTTACATATAATCGATTTGCAGCTGCTAAGGTATCTTCAGTAGTTACTTCGATTGGGTAAAAATCATCTTCTTTATGTATTAAATTCTGTTCTATAATCTTTTTTTCTATAGATTGTAATTTATGAGGGCTAAATAGTTCAGTATTTGCAATACTTCTTTGAATGAACTCTTTAATATCAACCCATGAATTATTGTTATTGTAGTAGCCACCTTGATCAATAATTTCTAAAGTATCTTTAGCTACTTTAGCCCTTCTTTCTCTAGAAGTCATATGTATCCCTCCTATAGAAGTTTTTACAAATAAGCTATGAAAAAAAGCTTCTAATTATTTGTGTACTTTTGTTACATCGAGGTTTTTAGCTTTCATTTGTTTACAAAAACTACATTCTTTTATATTATTCCCTGTTGGTTCTTTACATTATTTTTGACACATAGATAGACTGACAGTACTATTATCTGTACCAAAAAACTTTTTTTCTTCCCGTAAGAACCCTAAATAAAATTGATTTTTAGTTCCAGGTGACTTTTCTTCTAAGCTATTCATAACTTTTTTATATTTAAACGTACTTGCACCTTGAGACATGGGACATTCTTCAAAGATATATTCTATATTTTTTGTTAAACAATAGGCTGCGGTATCACGTTTCTGTTAGTCTAATTAAGGGTTTAACCTTTTTTGCTAATCCGCTAATATTAGGCATATTAGGTGACTGTCTTTTGAGATAACTTGTTTGTCAGTGTAGGGTGTTACCTAATAGGGTTGAGGTTTCATTATCTAAATTGTGGCCAGTAGCAATCACTTTATAATTACCGTACTTTGTCATTACATTCATGATATATCTTTTTATAAGTCCACATGCTGAACAAGCTGAGCGAGGGTTATTTTTTGCTAAATCTTTAACTCCAGTATTATAAATTTGTGGTAGAGAGACTACATATAAATTACTTTGCAATTTATTATTTAACTTGTCAATTTTATCTAAAGATGTTTTTGAATATTTATCTACTCCTAAATCGATATATAGCCCGTCCACGTTATAACTTCTTGTTATTAAAATATCCTACAATGCAGGGCTGTCTTTTCCTCCATAAATTGCTACTAAAACTTTATCCTTTTTATTAAACATCTTGAATTTCTGGATTGTTTTTTCTACCTGATTTTGAAGATGTTCAATTAAATGTTTACTACAAAAAGTGGATTTATGTCTTTTGATTCGCAAAACAGCTTGTGATGAACACTAAGAGCATTTCATACTATCACCTCCTCTAGATTAGCCACCAGAAACTACTGAAATAATCTCTATAATTTCTTCATCCTTTACTAATCGATCGCGAGTAAGAAGTTCACCATCTTTAACTACAAGTACAGATTCTGAGTTTAAGTCTAATTCCTTGAGTATTTCAGAAACTTTTTTACTTCCAGATAATTCAAATGTTTTGTTACTTGTTTTCATGTTACTTTCAAGATAAACCCTCCTTTCTTATTTGAGTTTCTTTAATTTTGAAGTGTACTAGAATATTTTTATTTGTGCAATATTTATGCATGGTTGGGAATAATGAAAATGAGGCATTTTTTAAGGAGGAATAGATATGCGTGATAACCACCTAATATGGTTAATGGTAATAACTTTAATTTTAATAGTACTTACTTCAATGGTTATATTGGGATTTTTTGAAGAAGATCCAAACCAAGATAGACAGATAATTGTAGATAATGATATTTTAGAAAACAGCTCGGTTATGTGCCGAGCTGTTTTTATGAAGATAGAAACCTTAATTTTCATGAAAGAATGTTAAGGTTAGCAGGCAAAGTACCTATTATCTCACCATCAGCGTGCAAAGTTATGTTTTCCTCTTTTGAGTCAATATAATGTTCTTTAGTTTTTATCACAGAGACTTCCCTAAGATTAGTATGACATCCTTTAAATAAGTTAGGTAAGACTTTTAAAATTTTTAACTTAGAGATATCTTGTGCAATTAATAAGTAAAAAGATCCATCATAGGACTAGCAGAAGGTATTAGTTTCATTCCTCCTCCAACAAATTTGGCATTACCAACAGCTAATAAAAAGTTATTTATAGTCCTTTTTGTGGTATTTTCAAAAGTAATTGAAATATTTTGGCTTCGATAAGTTAACAGTGTTTTCAATATAGCTGAAATGTAAGTAGTAGTTCCACTTATCCACTTATCCATTTATAGCTTTTGTTGACCTTTTTTGCAATTTCTGCATCAAAACCAATCCCAGCGGTGTTAATAAAGTAAGTTTGAATATTAAAAGACCTAAATCTAGATGAATGATATGTCCTTTGAGGGTATTTTGCATGCAAATATAGGATCTTTTGGTAGCTTTAAAGTTTTTATAAAGTCATCGTGCCTGTAGGTATTATCCCAAGTGTTACCTTTCTAAAATCTATATTTTGTCCATTAATTGCTTCATGAAGAGTCACATCTCCACCTATAATTATTATTTTACAACAACCCTCTTTGATGAGTGATGACACTAGGTTTCCAGCATCTTTGGGTTTTTGAGTAAATTTAAATTTATAGTTTATTTATTTGAGTCAAGATATTTTTTACATCTTCCCAAATTATTTTAGCTCTTTTTCGCCCTGCAGAAGGATTAATTATAAAACCAAGGGGTGCTCTTTTCCAATACTCCTAATAATATTTTGTTTAAATTATACATTACAAATAAATAATTATCTACTCTAAATAGTCGTAATAGTATTAGTTATTACATTATGTTAAAATTTAAATCAACGATAAATATGAGGGGAGTTGAAGTGAAAATGGTTAACGAAGAAATAAAGACCGAAATTGAAGAGATAATAACTAATCCTCAATTAACGTTTCATCAACGTAAACATCAACTAGCAACGTATGCAGAAAGTTTATTAAACTATGTCCCAATAAGTAAAGAAGCGGCTTTTGCAAAAGAAAACGGTATTATTTGTGATTTGTTTGAAGGACATGCCCCATATAGACCACGTTATATACTTCCCGATTATGATAAAGCTATTAAACAAGGTTCTAAATTTTTAGAACTAGATCCTCCAAAAGATTTAGATGAAGCAATTAATTTTTTAACTATATTGTACACCCATGTACCCTCAATAACTGGTTATCCAGTTTATTTAGGAAACCTCGATAGATTACTAGAGTCTTTTAGTGAAAAATATGATGATGATACCTTATATAAGAAGTTGAAACTTTTTCTAATAACAATCGATAGATTACTTCCTGATGGATTTACACATGCTAATATAGGTCCTGAAGGTACTAGAGTAGGTAGGTTATTATTTAAATTAGAACGGGAGCTAAAACAAGTTGTACCAAACTTAACTTTAAAATACGATCAAGAAAAAACATCAGATGAACTATTAATTGAAGGTGTAAAAACAGTATTTGAAGTAGGGAAACCGCATTTTGCTAACCACCAAATGATAACAAGTGATTTAGGTGAAAAATATGGGGTTGCAAGTTGCTACAATTCTCTTAAAGAAGGTGGTGGAGCACATACCCTTGTTAGGCTTAATTTAAAGAAAGCAGCGAAAGAGCATAGGGGTCGCCCTCAAGAATTTCTTGATACAACACTTCTAAAATATGTTAAGTTGGCATTAGAAGTCATTGAAAGCCGTGCTGAATATTTAGTTAATAAAGCCAAATTTTTTGAGCATAACTTTTTAGCACTAGAAGGAATTATAAGTAAAGCAAAATTTAGCTCTATGCTTGGTATTTTTGGTCTAAAAGAGTGTACTGAAACTTTACTTGATGATAATGCTCACTATGGTCATGATAAAGAGGCAAATAAGTTTAGTTACAAGATAACAGATAAGATATTAGAAATATTAGATAAAACTGAAATATCCCATGCAGAAGGAAATTCAAACAAAGCAATGTTTCACTCCCAGTCAGGAATTGATTTAGATACTGATACTACTCCAGGGACAAGAATTACTCCAGGAGAAGAACCTGATCTTTTTAATCATATAAAAGTAGTAGCACCACACCATTCAAAATTTATAGCTGGTGTTAGTGATATTTTCCATTTCGAAGGTACCATAAGAAATAACCCAAAAGCGGTTTGTGATATTATTAAAGGTGCATTTAAAGAAGGAATGCGAGAATTTACTTTCAACTTAACAGATGGAGAATTTGTACGTATTACTGGGTATCTAGTTAGAAGATCAGATTTAGAAAAATATAAAAATGATGAAAGTACAAGATATACAACAACGCCTTTAGGTGAAGGAGCTATTAATATACAAGGTGTGTTAAAGAGAAAGCGGAGGATGATTAATCATGAAAGAAATCCATGGTTTAATTAATCGTACAATAAATTTTAGTTCTATAGATGGCCCAGGAAATAGATTGGTGATTTTTTTTCAGGGATGTAATTTTAGATGTATTAATTGTCACAACCCACAAACTATGGGTAATTGTGTAGGTTTTCTACAATGTGGTATTTGTATAGAAAACTGTAAAAATGAGGCGTTACAAAATACTGGTTTCTCTAAAGAAAAATGTATGGGGTGTGACACTTGTGAAAGTGTTTGCCCCTTCAATTCTGATCCTAGAGCAAGATTTATGACTCCAGAAGAAGTCTTACAAGAGTTTATATTACCCGCCTCTCCTTTCATATCAGGTGTTACTTTAAGTGGAGGTGAAGCCACTTTACACAAAGAATTTATAATAAAACTAAGGAAACTGATGAATAATGATACTTCTTTAAGAGACTTAACCTTGTTTTTAGATTCAAACGGTAGCGTTTCTATATGGGACGAAATAACACCTTATATTGATGGTGTGATGTTAGACTTTAAAGCTTTTAGCTCAATTAAGCATAAAGAAATTACAGGGGTTAGAAATGAAACAGTGCTAGCTAGTATTTATAATTTATATAATAAAAATAAACTTTGGGAAATACGAATTCTGATTTTACCTGGGTACAATGATGATAATTTTGAAATAAATAGCATAAAAATGTTTTTAGGGGATAATGCGCCTAAGTGTCGGATACGATTAATCCCTTTTAGAAAATATGGGGTAAGAGAACCTTATAATAAGGTTGTTGAACCTGATACAAAAAAAGTAGAACAGATAAAAGATCTCTTTAGAGATGCTGGGTTTTGTGTTTATGTAACGTAATTACTTGGGAGGTGATAATATGAATCCAATTAAACCGATTTTTTTTGAAGAAGAAAGGCTATTTTTGCTGGATCAAAGAAAAATCCCATTAAAAGAAGAGTATTTTGAATGTAATTCATTTAAAGACACTTACTATGCTATTAAAGAAATGGTAGCACGAGGAGCGCCTTTAATTGGTGCTGTAGCTGCTTATGGAGTAGTCTTGGCTTGTAAAGAATTCAAAGACGATCATAAACAAAATTTCATAAAAAATATGGATTATGCGATAAAACATCTTGCTAAATCACGACCAACTGCTGTAAACCTTTTTTGGGCATTGCGTAGAATGGAAAAAGTTTTTAAATCAAATGTTGATTCTATTGACACTCTTGAAAATCTTTATACCTTATTAATAAATGAAGCTCACAATATCTGCTATGAGGATTTAGAAACCAACTATCAAATGGCAAGGTATGGAGTCAAAGTTGTAAAACAAAAAGCAAGAATTTTAACACATTGTAATACTGGAGCACTTGCTACTACTGGTTATGGTACAGCTTTAGGAGTAGTTAGGGAAGCTCATTATGTTGGTAAAGATATAAAAGTTTATGTAGATGAAACTAGACCAAGACTTCAAGGTACTAAATTAACTTCTTGGGAACTTCAAAAAGAACAGATTCCTTTTACTCTTATAGCAGATTCTGTTTCAGCAGTTTTGATGAAAAAAGGTTACATTGATTTAATTTTAGTTGGAGCTGATCGAATAGCTCCAAATGGAGATGTAGCAAATAAAATAGGGACATACGGATTATCAGTTTTAGCTAAACAATTTGATATTCCTTTTTATGTTGTTGCACCCACTTCAACTATTGATCTTGATATAAGTTGTGGTGATGATATTCAAATTGAAGAAAGAAAAAATGAAGAAGTTACTAATATAAATGGGGTTAGAGTAGCGCCTGATAACATTCAAGTGTATAACCCTGCTTTTGATGTGACACCTTCAAAAAATATAACGGGTATTATCACGGAAGTTGGGATATTAGGTGCAGATAAAAATAGTATCAGAGAGTTTAGAAGGAAAGGTGATTAATATGAATACCTGTAAAAAGGTTTTAGAAGTAAGTAAAAAAATGGCTTCACTTGGGCTAATTCAAGGAACATGGGGAAATGTTAGTGCTAGAGTAAAAACAGATAAAGGTGAATATATTACAATTACCCCTTCTGGTATGGATTATGAAAAAATGAAAGTAGAAGATATGGTGATTTTAGATGCGAGTGGTAATGTTATAAGTGGTACTAATAAGCCATCTTCAGAATACAGACTACATTTAGGTATATATAAACATAGAAAAGACATAAATGGAATAGTCCATACTCATAGCCCTTATAGTACAGCTATGGCTATTTCACATACTGAGATTCCACCAGCATGTGAAGATTTAGTTCAAGTTATAGGGGGGAGTGTTTCAGTTGCAAGTTATGCACATCCTGGAACAGTTAAGTTGAGTGAAAACGTAGTGTTTGCCCTCTCTGATAAAATGGCAGTGCTACTAGCTAACCATGGATTAGTATCTTGTGGTAGAACATTAGAAGAGGCTTTAAAGGCAGCTCAAATTGTTGAAAAATCAGCAATGGCTACAGTTTATGCAAAGTTATTTGGTGGTGCTATTCATCTACCAAAAAAAGAGATTGAAAAAATGAGAGATTTTTATGTAAAAAGTTATGGAAAACCTATTTAAGTTCGTAAATTCTAATAAAAATATCTATGACCTGAAAAATGATTCAATTGTTATATATTATTTGGTATAATTCAATTGAACAAAATTAAATAGATGATAACAATTTTTCTTATATTTATAAAATGAAAAACTGGTATACTATCATTTACATAATTACCAATTTGATACTATTGAGAAGAAATTGTTTTATTAAAAATAAGGTTAGGGTGTGGGCTATGATAGAAGACAATAACACCGTAAATAAATTACATTTAGCCTATCAAGCTGCGAGATTATATTATGAGTGTGATGAAAATCAAGAAGAAATTGCTCGAAAGCTAGGTGTTTCTAGACCTCAAATATCAAGATTATTAAAATTAGCGAGAGAGCAAGGATTAGTAGAATTTAAGGTGAAAAACCCATTAAAACTTCATACAAGATTAGAGAAAAATTTATGTGAAAGATTTTCACTAAGACAAGCTATCGTAGTTCCTTTAAGTGCTGAAAAACCTGATCTAATTAAAGAAAAACTTGCAAATGTAGCTTCAAGTTACGTATCTGATGTATTAATGGATGGTATGGTTATAGGGATTCCTTGGGGGTCTACTTTGAATCATTTAACAAAAGTTTTCCCTGAAAAAAGTTTAGAAGACACAGTTGTAGTTCAACTAAAAGGTGGAGTGAGTAAAGTTTCAAACAAAGTTGATACATTTAATCCGATTATTACCTTGGCAAAAAAGATAAATGGTTCTCCTTGTTTTTTGCCGGCACCGTCAATAGTTAACAGTATTGAACTGAAAAATGTTTTTTTACAAGAAGAAAAAATAAAGGAAACACTAGAGTTAGGTAATAAAGCAGAGATAGCTATATATAGTATTGGCTTACCAAATGAATATTCAGTACTTATTGAAGCGGGTTATTTTACAAAAAGTCAAATGCAAGAGTTAAGAGAACAAGGGGCTGTAGGAGATATTTGTTCAAGATATTTTACCATAGAAGGAGAAATTTTTAATAAGGACCTTGATGAGAGAACTATTGGTATAGATATTAAAAGTTTAAAAAATAAAGAGTATTCAATTGGTATAGCTGGTGGAGAAGAAAGAGCTCCAGGGATTTTAGGTGCTTTACGAGGTGGTTTTACTAATGTTCTTATAACTGATGAAAAAGCAGCACAAAAAGTTCTTGAATTAGATAACTAACATTAAGAGTTAGTTAGTATGTAATCTATATTTAAAAAAACTAAAAAAACTCATACTATCAAGGGAGGTGATTAAATAGGTTTATTGACAGTTTTAAAAAGATTTTTAAAAGTTTGCTAACTATCTAAAGGGGGTAATGGCTTTGCCTAAAAAATTATTGGCGTTGTTTATGGTAACTTTATTGTCTTTTGCTGTTGTTGCGTGTGGTCCGGCTGATGAAGATGAAAATGGTGAAGAGGAAGCAACAGAACCAGAAGATGAGACATTACAAGTAGGGATTGTATTATCTACTGGTGGATTAGGTGACCAGTCTTTTAATGATGCTGCTTATAGAGGTTTAGAGTGGGCAGAAGAAGATTTTGATATTGAATTTACCCATATTGAGCCAGAAGACGTAGCAGAAGACGCACAGTCTCTTAGACAATTTGCAGAGCGAGGGTATGATCTGATATTTGGAGTAGGATTTCAAATGGCTGATTCACTAGAAACTGTTGCTCAAGAATATCCTGATATAAAATTTGGTCACGTTGATGAAGACTTTGGAGAAGATATTCCAGATAATGTTGAATCATTAAATTTTGCAGAACATGAAGGTTCTTTTTTAGCAGGTGCTTTAGCAGCTAAGGTCAGTGAAAGTGGTACTATTGGATATGTCGGAGGAGAAGATTTTGGATTGATCCATAGATTTGAAGGTGGTTTTGTTCAAGGAGCTCAATATATCGATGAAGATATTGAAATTATTAGTGACTATGCTGCTAGTTTTGAAGACTCAGGTAGAGGTAGAGAAATTGCACTATCCTTTATCGATCGAGGTGCAGACGTAATCTATCATGCAGCAGGTGGCTCAGGAATGGGTGTAATAGAAGCAGCTGAAGAAAGTGGAATCTATGCAATTGGTGTAGACTCTAACCAAAACTGGGTTGCTCCAGGTCATGTTATTACTAGTATGTTAAAGCAGGTAGATAATGCAGTATATGAGACAGTTGAAAGAGTTATTGATGGAACTTATGAAGGTGGTCTAAACAGAGAGTTTGGCCTTGAAGATGATGGAGTTAGTCTAAGTAGTCTAACAGAAATTGATGTTGAAGAAGAAGAAGCTGTAGAACTCGAAAGTATTGATGAAGAAGATCTAGAAGTAATCAAGGAAATGAAAAAAGAAATTACTGCTCCTCATAAAGAAAGAATAGAAGAACTTGAACAAAAGATTATTGATGAAGAAATTGAAGTAGAAGACTGGATGTTTCTAGATGAACGACCAGACTATTAATTAAAAATTGCCAAATATTTCGTACTAATTATTAGTAGAGGCGCTGTTGGCAAACAGCGCCTCTATACTAGACAATAATACTTTGATGTTTAACTTGAAAAAGGGGGAAAACAAATGTCAACAGAGCAAGCCTCCCAAACAACTATAAAAATTCCTGAAGGGGCAAAGTCAGAAGATGTTGCAGATCTCCTGTCTGGAAAAAAGTTAGTATCAAAAGATGATTTTTTACGGAAAGTTGATGAAATGAAAGTTCAATATTTTTTGCATGGTGAGTTTAGTTTTTCTATAAATGAATCTTTAGAAGAAATTGTTGAAAAGATAACAACACTTTTAGAAATGAGAAATATTACTAAAGTTTTCCCTGGAGTTAAAGCGAATGATAATGTTAATTTAAAAATTCGCAAGGGAGAGATACATGCTTTAGTCGGAGAAAATGGTGCTGGTAAATCAACACTTATGAATATTTTATATGGATTATATGACCCCGATGAGGGAGATATTTTCTATAAAGGAGAAAAAGTTAGATTAGCAGATCCTATCAAAGCTATTAAATTGGGTATCGGAATGGTTCATCAACATTTCATGTTAGTTGAGCCTTTAACTGTGGCAGAAAATATCGTTTTAGGAAATGAACCCTTAAATAATAATATATTTATTAATAAAAAATTAGCTGTAAAAGAAGTTCAAGAAATATCGGATAAATATGGTCTGCGTGTGGATCCAAATAAAAAAATTGAAAACACATCCGTTGGAATGCAACAACGGGTTGAAATAATAAAGATATTATATAGAGGTGCAGAACTGCTTATTTTTGATGAACCTACAGCAGTGCTAACCCCTCAAGAGGTAGTAGAACTTTTTGATATATTTAACGCTTTAAGAGATCAAGGAAAAACCATTATTTTTATTACTCATAAATTAGGTGAGGTTAGAGAAATTACTGATAGATTAACTGTTTTAAGAAGAGGACAAACTGTCGGAACAGTTGATACTGAGTCAGTGACTGAAGAAGATGTTGCAAGAATGATGGTAGGAAGAGATGTTTTGCTCCGAGTTGAAAAAAATGAATCAAAACCTAATGATGAAGTACTAAAACTTGAAAACTTAACTACGAAAGATCACAGAGGAGTCCCTGTTGTAAATGATGTTTCTTTAAGTGTTCGCTCTGGTGAAATTGTTGGAATTGCCGGTGTAGAGGGGAATGGTCAATCCGAAGTGATAGAAATGATCACTGGCTTACAAAAAGTTGATGGTGGTAAGATCTACTTTAAAAATAAAGATATAACTAATGAATCACCTAAAAAGATAAAAGAATTTAAAATCGGTCATATACCTGAAGATAGAAGAAAACGAGGGCTTGTGCTTGATTTTGATTTAGCTGAAAATATGATATTAGGTTATCATCATAAAGAACCTTTTAGTAAAAATATGAGGATGAATTATGATAAAATCTATTCTTACGCTGATGATATGATTGATAAATATGATGTAAGAACACCCGGTTATCATGTTACAGCAGATTCACTTTCTGGTGGGAACCAGCAGAAAGTGATCATAGCTAGAGAATTCTCTCATGAGCCGGAATTATTAATTGCTTCTCAACCTACACGAGGGGTTGATATTGGAGCGATTGAATTTATACACCAACAAATAGTAAATCAACGTAATGCAGGAAAAGCGGTTTTAGTAGTATCTGCTGATCTAAATGAAGTGATGTCATTAAGTGACCGTATAGCTGTAATTTACGATGGAGAGATTGTTGCGATAGTTAATTCAAATGAAGTTGATGAATTTGAGCTCGGTGCCCTAATGACAGGATCTACTCCAGATAAGGAGGATGCAAAATGAGCGAACCACAAAAAGACTCCAACCAGAAGTTCAAAAAAATAACTAGTGTATTTAAAGAGTGGATAAGTGGAAACTCTGGTGTAAAATCTACACTTGAAGAACTTGGTTTTTCTTTGTTATCTATTATTACAGCAATGATAGTTGGGTCTTTATTTATTTTAATAGCTGGTGAATCACCGATAACAGCGTACCAAGCGTTATTTGAAGGTTCTTTTGGGAGTTTCGATTATTTTCTTAATACTCTATGGCGCTCAACACCATTAATATTGACTGGACTTGCTGTAGCTTTTTCTTTTAGAGCTGGGTTATTTAATATCGGAGCAGAAGGACAGTTAATAATAGGAGGATTTGCTGCAGCAATGGTGGGGTATGTTTTTACAGACCTGCCAACTATTATCCACCTTCCGGTAAGTGTATTAGCAGGAATGGTAGCAGGGGGACTTTGGGCTGGTATTCCAGGACTTCTAAAAGCAAAACGTGGTGTTCATGAAGTTATCGTAACTATTATGCTGAATCATATTGCTATTAGTGTAGCTATTGATTATGGTATTAATAATTTTAGAGATGGTGGTAGACAAGCAACACCTTATGTACAAGAAACTGCTGAACTGTTTAATTTTAACCAGTTGGGAGAACATTCCATTCTACAACATTTTCCGCCCGTAGATATATTTGCTGCCCCAGCGATTAATCTTCATTTAGGGTTCATATTTGCATTAATAGCTGCGGTAATACTCTGGTATATTATGTGGAAAACAACTCTTGGTTATGAGATTAGAGCTGTTGGTTTTAATTCATCTGCAGCAGAATACGGTGGAGTTAATGTTGCTAAAAACATTATTCTTGCTATGGTTATAAGTGGTGCTGTTGCAGGATTAGCAGGTGCCAGTGAAGCTTTGGGGACTCATAGAAGTTTTATTTCTGGCATGGATGCAGGACATGGTTTTACAGGTATAGCAGTTGCATTATTAGGAAGAAACCATCCAATAGGTGTAATATTAGGAGGACTATTGTTTGGAGCTCTTGCACAAGGTGGATTACACATGCAATTTGCAGGTGTACCACAAGAAATAGTAACTATTATACAAGCTCTGGTAATTTTCTTTATAGCTAGTTTACAAATGTTTAAAATATTTCTTGTTAGAAGAAAAGCAAAAGGGGAGGCTAAATAATGGAGATATTAGCAGAATTATTTTCCCTTTCGGTGATATTTGCAACTTTAAGGTTTGCGACCCCACTAATATTAGGAGCATTAGGTGGTCTGATTTCAGAACGATCTGGGGTAATTAATATTGGACTTGAGGGTATGATGCTCTTTGGTGCATTCGCTGCTGTTTATGGTAGTGGTATAACTAGTAATCCTTGGATGGGATTAATTCTAGGAATTTTAGCCGGTATGTTATTAGCGTCTATACATGCGCTTGTATCAGTTAAATTTAAAGCTGATCAGATTATAAGTGCAACAGGCATTAACATTTTCGCAACAGGTATTACAGTCTTTTTATTACAAGTTTTATTTAATACTGCAGGGACATCTCCTAGAGTCCCTAGGCTACCTGCGTGGCAGATAATGGATTTCTTCCCTTTTAGACCTATAACTTATTTTGCTTTAATTTTAGTGCCACTTGTATGGATTTTCTTATATAAGACACCTTGGGGACTTAGAATTCGTTCTATAGGTGAACATCCACAAGCAGCTGACACTTTAGGTATAAATGTTAACAGATGGCGTTTTATCTGTGTCGTTATTAGTGGTGCCTTAGCCGGTATGGCGGGAACGCATTTGTCTATTGGTGCGGGAAGCGCATTTGTAAGAGATATGTCAGCTGGTAGAGGCTTTATTGCTTTAGCAGCTATGATTTTTGGTAAATACAATCCATTTGGAGCACTTGGTGCAGCATTATTATTTGGTTATTCTGAAGCGTTAGCTCTGCGGGTTGATCTTCCATTTATTCCAGATGAATTGTTTAGAGCTTTCCCTTATGTTGTAACTATAATAGTTCTAGCTGGTTTTATAGGTAAAGCCACACCTCCAAAGGCTATCGGAAAGCCGTATAATAAAAGTGGAGACTAGAATTACTTCTTCTAAATATACGTTAAACTAATTACAAGCCACAAATACAATTATATTTGTGGCTTGTAATTTTTTTGATGGTTAGGTAGAGCAATAATAGTTAGATAAAAATTTTGTTATATTATTAATCATTGCTTTATTAGGTTTTTATTAATTTCTTTGCATTTATAGGTGTCAGACCAATATATATTGTTGATTTAGGTAATTCAGAAATCATGTTGGATTACAGCTCATATTTTATGTAGGTTTTCTTATATTAGTTCTTTTTGGTACCGGTATATTAACAACTATTTTCACTATTTATGTTATTTTCAAAGATAGAAATGATTAGTATAATACAGTATAGATGTTAACAGTGAGAGACAAAAAAAGAAAGGACATCAAAATGATGATTTTATTAAAACTTTTCCAGGGAGATACAGTTTTTAAAAGCCTTATTTACAAAATGCCGTGGTTATTTTTAGGGTTTATATTGTTTTCTATAGGTATTTTATTGACCCTATATGCTGATTTAGGGATGGGTCCATGGGATGTCTTTCATAAGGGGGTAAGTATTTATTTACCAATTTCATTAGGGCAGGTGATGCAAATAACGGGTATAACTTTATTAGCTATTTCTTACTTTTTAGGAGAGCCTTTGGGGATAGGAAGCTTTTTAAATATGTATTTTATAGGCCTATTTGTTGATATCTTTGAAGCTTTAGGTGTGTTTTTTACACCAGATAATATAGTAATTAGATTTTTGATGCTTATTTCGGGAATATTTGCAATAGGTTGGGCAACCTTTTTCTACTTAAAAGTACAATTAGGTGCAGGTCCTAGAGATGCTTTAATGGTAGGTCTTGTCAAGTTAACGAAAAAACCGGTATGGTTAATTCGCGGGTGTATGGAACTAACTGTATTACTTATTGGTTACCTACTAGGCGGACCTGTAGGGATTGGTACAGTAATTGTTGCTTTAACTATCGGTTTTTCAGTGCAATTGGCTTTTAGGATAGGAAATTATAACACTAATAATGTAAAACATCAAAATCTTGGTGAACTAGTAAAAGCTTTAAAATCTGATTTAAAAAATCTTACCCAAAAAAATTCTATGGGGGGTTAAAAGATGGTTATTTACTATTTGCAAAATATACACAATGGATGAAATATATCCATGTGCAGAAAAAATATTAATAAAAGATGGAAAATAGCGATGTTAGTAGAAAAAAAGTTGATTTATCTTATTTTGATTAGATAATGAACAAAACATCGACCTTGATGGTAAAACAAAAGTTCCTGGATTTTAATGGTAGTCATTTATTTTGGAACAAGTATGAACATATTATTAAAAATAGATATAAAAATTTATAAAATTGGACCCATTAAAAGTTCTTTTGGATAGTTTACTTGAAGGAAAAATTTCGTCCTTAGAGAGACTTATTGTGGTGGTTTTGACATACTCCTATGAAGAATTACTTAATATTTGATTGTTCTGATAGGTATAAAATAAAGATTTTATGTCATGCTATCGGAGACAGAGCAATCGAAATGTTTTATAAAGAAAATCCAATATGGTAGTAAAAGGAAATATGTTAGAAATTAACCGGAATAATATTCTAGTTTAATTTCTAACATATTTTTTTCCAACACGTCCAGCTAGTACAATAGGATCATAAACTGGTGAAAAGGGTGGAGCATAAGCTAAATCTAAATGGTATAAATCTTGTATAGTTTTTTCAGATTGAATCATCCCTGACAAAACATCAATTCTTTTTACTTCATTTAAAGGTCCTATTATTTGTCCACCTAGTAATTTTCCGTTATGTTCATCAAAATTGATAAATAATGTAACCTTAGAACTATCAGGATAATATTTTGGTTTAGTATTACTTTCTATTCTGATTTTTTTAACATGATATCCTTTTGATTTAGCTTCTGACTCAGTGATACCTGTTCTAGCAACCCCAGTATCAAACAATTTCATTATAGAGCTATTTAACACACCAGGAAAAGTTTCGACATTATTTTTTACTATATTTGTACCAGTGATACTACCTTCTTTGTTAGCCTTTAAAGCTAAAGGTGAAAAAGTGGGTTGTTTAGTAACAATATTCTTAGCTTCTGCAACATCACCTGCTGCGTATATATTAGAAATATTAGTCTGAAGATATTCATTTACTCTTATACTACCTTTGATACCATATTCGATGCCACTATTTTTTAGAAACTTAGTGCTAGGTGTAACACCAATTGCAACTATTAATATATCAAAATTGAGACTCGTTTCGTCTGACTTTCTAACAGTGATATTATCATTTTTTTCTATTACGCTTGCAATTTTTGTTTCTAACTCTAAGGTGACATTATTTTTTTTAAGTACATCTTTCATATGCTCAGATACCTCAGGCTCAAAGGCTTTACTGAATTGGTTCCTACGATGGATTAAAGTTGTATTATAACCTAGTAAAGAAAAAACTTCCACCATTTCTAAAGCGATATACCCTCCACCAATAATACCAACTCTACTAATGTCATATTTTTCAATAGAATTTTTTATATTAATGCCATCTTTAATACTTTTAATAGTAAATATATTGCTATTTTCTCTACGAGAAGTAATATCAATATTATGTAAGTTTGGAGATACTCCACTAGCTACTACTAGGTAATCGTAACTTTCTTTATATTCTTTATCTTGTGAACTTAAAACTAATGAGTTTTCTCTCGGAAGAACTTTTCTAACTTCATGATTAAGTTTTAAATCAATACCTCGTTTTTCTTTTAAATCATTAGTTGTTAAAGCAAATAGTTGATCTGAAGATGTGACTTCTCCTTGAATAAAATAGGGTATACCACAACTTGCATATGATATTTCGTCAGATTTTTCTACAACGGTAACATCCCAGCTTGCGTCTTGTCTTTTGATCTGACTAGCAGCACTTAACCCAGCTGCGTTCCCACCGATTATAATAACTCGTTTTGACATGAAATCACTCCTAAGATAGTCTATAATATATAATTCTTGTTAAACTAGACGTTTTCCTGCTTATTTGACATGAGTCAATATTTTATGCACAAAAATCAAGTTTTAGCGAGTGTTTTATGAACTCGTAAAAGCTTGAGTTCACAAAACTTAAACTTCCATGCATTATTTTTCTGTTGTACTAGCTTTTAATAAACTTAGAAGAATCGAAAGCTAGATATCTTTCATGGTTAACTCCTTCTTTTCTAAGGCTAGCTGTGTGCATTGTCATAGGGGCATTCTTTACGGCTAAATGCCTGTATGATCTTTAGTTTTTGTTAAATAAATTTATATTAGCAACGCCGTTTTCGATTTTGATGATTGACAGAACAATTCCTGCATTTTTCAACAATCTTGATGATGCCTCTAGATTACAGTATTCCAGCAGAACTTGTATTTGGTGTTCTCGGTATGTAGCTTTAAAGATAATTATTCGTAATTTAAGATCTATCTTCAATAAATTCAGTATTGTTTCTTCTATTTGTGTTAAGGTTAATTTTAGGATAACAATTAAGATAATAACATAGTTAAATAAGGGGACGTCCTCCTTACGATTTTGTGGTGGCAGTACCCCTTATTATTTAAAAACTAATTAAGGAGTGTGGTCAATAATGTCTTCGATTTTAATAAAGAAAGGTACTTTAATAACAATGAATCCAAATAAGGAAGTTTTTACAGGCAATATTCTGATAGAAGGAAATAAAATATCAAAGATCAGTCAAGAAGAGATAACAGATAAAGTTGATGAAGTTATAGATGCTACAGATCAAGTTGTTATCCCCGGTATGATTCAATCACATATTCATTTAACACAAACATTATATAGAGGCCAGGCAGATGATCTTGAACTTCTTGACTGGTTAAAAAATAAAATTTGGCCATTAGAAGGCTCACATACAGCAGAATCAAATTATATCTCAGCATACCTTGGTATTTCTGAATTAATAAAAGGTGGAACCACGTCTATTATAGATATGGAAACTGTACACTACACTGAACCAGCTATCAAAGCAATTTATGAAACCGGGTATCGAGCAGTAACCGGAAAGTGTATGATGGACGATGGTGGTGATGTACCTGAAACACTTAAAGAAAGCACTGAAGATTCTATAAATGAAAGTGTTCGGTTACTTGAGAAATGGCATGGAGAAGGTGACGGAAGAATAAAATATGGTTTAGCTCCGAGGTTTGCAATTTCATGTACTGTTGATGCATTAGAAAAAGTACGTGATATTACAAAAGAGTATGATGTATTAGTTCATACACATGCTTCAGAAAATCAACAAGAAACTAAGCTAGTAGAAGAAAAAACCGGTTTAAGAAATGTTAAATTATTTGATAAACTAGGTTTAACAGGTGAGAATCTTGTCTTAGCACATTGTATTTGGTTAGATGAAGCAGAAAAGAAGATTCTTGCTGATACTAAAACAAAAATTTCCCATTGTCCAAGCTCTAATTTAAAACTAGCATCAGGTATTGCTCATATTCCAGAACTATTAGATTTAGGGGCTGAAGTTTCCTTAGCTGCAGATGGTGCTCCTTGTAATAATAACTTAGATATGTTTGTAGAAATGAGACATGCAGCGTTAATTCATAAAGCTAGAGTTTTAGATCCAACAGTAATGAATGCAGAACAAGTATTTGAAATGGCAACTCTTGGTGGTGCACGAGCTATGGGTATGGAATCACAATTAGGTAGTTTAGAAGAAGGAAAGTTAGCAGATTTAGCTATTGTTAATTTAGATAGTATTCATTCAGCACCAAGGGAAAGAGAAGATGTGGTCTCTAAGTTAGTTTATTGTGCGAAAAGTACCGATGTAATGACTACGATAATAAATGGAAAAACTCTTATGAAAGATAGAAAGTTACAAACAATCGACGAAGGTCAAGTTATCAGAGAAGCAAATAAATATTTAACTAAACAGCTACAAAAAGCCGGATTTAGTTATCTTGACCATTAAATAGAAAGTTAATGTCCTTAGCGTTATTTATAACAGAGGGATAATCCATTAGTTCACCTAAACTAATAATCGTTATATGGAACTGTAACTAGAATAAGTTGATAATGAAATCATCTATACACCTTATAAGCAAGTTTAAAAGACTTTAGAAAACGAATAGAAAATACAGTTAAATAACAATATTCTCCATATCAAAAGTGTAACTACCCCTTATTAAAGTAAGTTACATTTCATCGCAACCGAATGTAGTGAGGTTGCAAAAAAATTTTTTAAAACGGTTGGGGGAATTATCTTTTTAAAGTTTATTATAAACGGTATTTCGGTACTTTGATTCTGGTCTCTAAAACCTTGTAAAACAAATTAGAAGAGTTAAATACATAGGTTTTGAAGCATTTCGCACTTCTGTGTCTATTAGACACGGAGCCTAAAACATTGGACATGATTTAGATATAAGGGAAGAATATCAGCAAATAAATAGGTGCTAGCTTATGTGCTAGCACCTAAAGAAACTAGAGCGACATCCCAGCCGCCTCGATCACTTTCATCTGATGCGCCCATAAAAGTACCATCAAAAGCATCTTCATTTCCTTCCGCATGTTCAATAGCTTTAGCTACTGTATCGATTGATTTTTCAGATGTACTAGTTGCCTATGAGAACACATCAATGTCGGCTGAATTTTCTTAAACTAATCTTTTAGGTAGCTCGTCCATTGCATTATGACATATATCGTAGCCATAGTCTTCATCTTTTTTTCCTTGCCATATTGTTGAACTCAGTTAGTTCAACTTCTACGATTTCGTCGTTTTCTAAAGTTACATCAGCAGTAACATAACCTTTTTCATTTGCTTCAGAGACTGCTGAGTAAAAGTAAGTACCTACCCTCAAGACCTTCTTCCCCATTTTTTAGAGCATCTAGAAATAGAGTTGATAACCCAAAAATTTAAATTTTGATTTTTATGTATTTACTTCCTGCATTAGTAGATTTATATTATATAATTGTTAATTATAGTACAAACAAACACTAATACTGTTTAAATGTAGTAAAAAATGTCACGATGCATAAATATAAACTTAAATTTAAGGCAAATTACTTATCTTTTTCAAGGTCATATAGGATCTTATCAAGATACCACTCTTCAGACTTACCGGGATTTCTTTCTTTTTGCCGTTCGATTAATCTAGTAAGAGTCTTTTCAGCTTCCGCATCAGAAGTTTTTAAAAGGGATTTACATTTGTTTCTTAAATGTTGTTCACGTGAGGAGGTAATGCTTCCTTTTTGGCGAACAAAATAGATAATAGTTATAATAATTACAAGTCCAATTATCATATAGCTCATTTTACTTCCCCCCAAATTATAGAAATTACTATGCTAATTTTACCATAATATCAGATTTCTTTATAGGAGGAAAAAGCTGATGGAATTTTTGGTTGTTTTTAATCAAAAGGCAGGTCAAGCTAATCAAAATAAGCTTAATCAAATAATTAAGATTATAGAAAATAAAGGTAGTAGTGTTAAATTACTTTCGTTAACAGATGATGGTTTTAAAAGTGAGTTATTAGGTTCCTTAAAAGACTTAAAAGGTTTGATTACTTTTGGTGGTGATGGCACACTAAATACTATAGTGAATGTGATACTATCTTCGACATCATTGTCACCAGATGAATTACCAACAATTGTTCCTTATCCTTCAGGAACAGCTAATGATTTTGCTTACCAACTTTTTGAACAAGAAGTAAGCATAGAAGAGATGATTAATTCAGTATTTCAAGAAAACATAAAATTTTTAGATGTTGGTAGGGTAAATGATTATTACTTTATAAATGTATTTGGAATAGGTTCTTTTGCAGATATCTCGTATAAAACACCACCTGAATTAAAACAAAGATTAGGTATGTGGGCATATTGGGTGGAAGCTATAAAGCAATTACCTAATTTTGGTTCGATTAATTTTAGTTTAAAAGATACTACTAAAATTGAAACGACCCAAGGTTATCTATTACTTGTCTTAAATGGAAAAGGAGCAGGCGGGTTTAAAAGCCTAGCTCCTCGTTCATCGCTTAGTGATGGCAAACTGGATATTGTTATTGTAAAAGAGAATAAAACTATACTTGATTTGGCTCCGTTACTTCCAAAGATTATTAGAGGAGAACATCTAGAAGACCATAGAATCACTTATTTTCAAAAAGATAGTATCGAAATAACTTCTGATAAAGAGGTTGTTAGTGTTGTTGATGGTGAAAAAGGTCCAACTCTTCCTATAAAAATTGATATATTACCTAAAAGATTACCTTTTGCTTATCAAAAGCAAAAGGAACAAGAGATTAAAGGTTTGTTCTAAAATCATCAACTGAAGTGATTTTATTTGTTCTTCTAGATTGTTCTACTGCAAACCCGACTATATGACTTTCGATAGATGCCTCAAGAGTTGAGGTGTCTTTTTCATATTCTTCTTTTAGATAACTTTCAAAATGCTCCATTAACCCCAGGTCTCCTCCTCCATGAGCGCCTTGTTTATATGGTGGTTCAATGTTTTCTTCTTTTTTTCTAAATGGTAATAGCTGAATTTTATTTTGAGCAAAATCTGCTCTAATCTCACCTTTAGTTCCATATATTTTAGTTACTCTGGTCATTTCCTTGGATAATCCGTTTAATGTAAAATTGACTTGAATGTTGTCTTGGTAGTTAAGATTTGCAGTTATTACTTCAGGCATTGTATTATCTAGTAAATAAACACATTTGCCTAAGTCAGTAAATTTGACCCCAAGTTTTCTTTGATATAAAGGGGGCATAGTTTTAACAACTTCTTTTGGCCAAGGGAGGTTTTTTGATAGGTAGATGTGTTTTGCAGAATAAGGACAGTTATTTTCAGCTTCACAACGATTACAATGTTTTCCTGCATTATAAGGATGGTTATCTTTGATAAAATAATTTTGTTTTCCTTGTGCAAAAACAGTTTTACATTTTTTATTGTTTAATAACCAAGTTAAAAGATCAAAGTCATGAGAGCTTTTAGCTAAAGCTAAAGGAGCAGAAACTGATTCATTTCTCCAATTACCTCTTACATAACTATGAACGAAGTGATAATAACCAACATTTTCAGTATGGTTAATAGCCTTAATATCCCCAATTTCACTTTTATTTAAAGTCTCTTTTAACTGTTTATAAAAAGGTGTGTATCTTAACACATGTGCAATTAGTATACTATCCCTATTTTCTCTTGTTTTATCAACCAATTTTTGAAATTCGTCAAAATTAGGTGCTATAGGTTTTTCTAATAGAATTTTGTATCCTATTTCTAACCCTTTTATCGTGGGGTGATAATGATCATGGTCCATGGTTGTAATTAACAAAGCATCAGCAATTTTACCTTGTTCAAATAATTGTTCATAATTTTTATATTGACGCTCGTATGGAATATTATGTTCTTTAGCAAAAGCTTTTCTTTTATATAAGTTAGGTTCTGCAACTGCAGTAATATTAATATCAGAGCAATGTTTTTTTATAAAATTACCATAGATATTTTTCCCTCTATGACCTGCTCCAATTAGAGCTACAGTATACTTTGAAGAGTTCAAAACCTCACCTCCTAGATCTAAGGTATCTACTATATCAAATAGCAGATACCTTTTTACCTTCCACTTCTAATAAATATATTTATATATATTATAGTTTACAATTATCAATTATTAATTAGGCCTTTTGCAAAATTTTGAAAGCCCAATTCGTGGGGTTTTTCGCTCAATATAAAAGGAGCTCACCCCAAAATTATCGAAAATACTAAGTGGAAACAAAATATCTCGATAACGAGTGAGTTCCACTATCGTATTTTCTACAAACAACCCTGTTTTCCCTTGAAGCATTGCAAGAAATGGAGTTAAAAAATCTACTAATTTTACTTTTTAGCTCATTAGATCTCGCACCATATGCAAAAGAATTAAGATCTCCATCACCACGGGGGCACCAGGCTACAATCGAGAAGCAATTCTTAGAGCACTTTTAGCATCACCATCAGAAGGAATAAATGAGTTTAGCGAATTGAGTACAAGATTAAAACAAGATATTAGGTTCAGATATTGTTGTGGCTTTGGTATTAGCGACGAAATTCCTTCCGTATCAACGTTTAGTCGAGTTTTTGCCAAAATTACAGAAAAAGGTTTAATGGAGCAATTATTTTATGATCTTGTAGGTGCTTGCTATCAAGAAGGAATTATTGATGGTACTACAATTACTATAGATAGTACTACCATTGATGCTTACGAAAAGAAACAGCCAAAGTCAAAACAATCTAGTACTAACGCTAACTGGGGTGCTAAATTTGATAGTTTCAAAAACAAGATTACCTGGTTTGGATACAAATCACACTTGGCAGTAGATGCTGAAAGTGAACTGCCCACAGCTTTAGAAGTTACACCAGCAAATTATAAGACGTGATAATAATATCATTTTTTATGTTATTTTGAAGGAATTTAGAAAATTCGCAAGAATTGTGTATGTGTAATATCTTATGAATGAGTGCAGACAAGTCACAAAAAGGAGGTGAAAAGTCTAAAAGTTTAAAATTTTATTTAACTTATTTATATTTTCTTAATGTAGAAGGGGGATTACGCTAATGGATTTAATTAGTATAATCGAAAGCATTAATGAAATACTTTGGGGACCTATAATGCTAATGCTTTTATTAGGAACAGGAGTTTTATTTACTGTAAAGTTAAGGTTCATTCAGTTACGTCGCTTGAAAGATACTGTAAAAGAAACATTTAGAAAAAACGAAGGGATTGAAGCTGATGAACAAGGTATGAGTTCTTTTCAAGCCCTAGCAACTGCAATTGCAGCTCAAGTAGGAACAGGAAATCTTGCAGGAGTAGCTACAGCTATCGGAGCAGGAGGACCTGGAGCTGTATTTTGGATGTGGATAAGTGGAGTATTTGGAATGGGAACTATTTTTGCAGAAGCTGTAATCTCGCAAGTCCACACAGAAAAAGTTGGGAGCCAAGTTACTGGTGGTCCCGCTTATTACATCAAGAATGGACTTGGAAGTAAAGCTTTAGCTGCCTTTTTTGCAGTTGCAATAGTTTTGGCATTAGGATTTATGGGTAACATGGTACAATCAAATTCAATATCAGAAGCAATGTATACTGCTTTTGAAATTCCACCTATTGCGACAGGTCTAGTAATAGCCATACTTGTTGGGTTAATAGTAATCGGGGGAATGAAAAGAATAGCTCATTTCACATCAAGAGTTGTTCCAGTAATGGCAGTATTTTATCTTTTAGGAGCTCTTGTGATTATGATAACACATTATCAAGAAATTATACCTTCTATTCAATTGATATTCCATAGTGCTTTTAATCCAACAGCTGCAACAGGTGGTGTTGTAGGTGTTACTGTAAGAGAAGTGTTTCGCTATGGAATAGCTAGAGGATTGTTTTCTAACGAAGCAGGGATGGGTTCTACACCTCATGCTCATGCCGTTGCTAAGGTAAAACATCCGGCTCAACAAGGACTTGTCGGCATATTTGGTGTTTTATTTGATACAGGCATAGTATGTACTATGACCGCACTTGTAATTATAGTAACAGGATCATATACAACTGATTTAATAGGGATAGAGCTAACACAACATGGATTTTATGAAGGTTTTGGCACTTTTGGAGGAGCATTTATTGCTGTTAGTATGTTTTTCTTTGCTTTATCAACAATAATTAGTTGGTATTTCTTTGCTGAAGCTAATATCAGATACTTGTTTAGTACTCGTTATTTAAAAATATTTCAAGCTTTAGTATTAGTATTTGTTGTAGTGGGTACTACTTTAGAAGTGGATGTAGTTTGGGAGCTAGCTGATATGTTTAATGGATTAATGATTATTCCTAACTTAATAGCACTGTTAGGTATGGTTTCATTAGTGGTCAAAATACTTAATGACTATGAAAACAATTATGAAAAGAATCAACCTTCTGAATATGAAAAATCATATGAGTAAAAGAATTGAACATATTTTTACTACTAATATTAATAATTTGAGATCTGAATTACAAGAACAAAGGTCTAAATGGGCTGTTCCAAAAGTAATATCTTTTGGTTACAGCCCATTTTTTAATCTGAAGTATTTTCAATAATTAAGATTCATTCATTCTTAAAAACTTAAGGACTTAAGCATAAGTCGGCAAAAAATTTCAGACTTATGCGTAAGTCGGAAGAAAACTTAAGGACTTAAGCATAAGTCGGCAAAAAATTTCAGACTTATGCGTAAGTCGGAAGAAAACCTAAGGACTTAAGCCTAAGTCGGCAAAAAATTTTAGATTTAGGTGTAAGTCTTAAATTGCTATTAAATAAAATTAGGGTTAAACTTATCTTAAGTTAAAAAAAGAAAGGGGGATTTTAATGACTGAATGCAATGGAACTTTATCAAAGGATTTTAAAGTAAAAGAATCTAATTATTTACTAGTAGCTTCACCATCAGACATTGAAAGCGAAAAGGAAAAAGAGGCATATTTTAAAGGCTTAAATGATGGTATAAATACAATTAAACAAATACTAGCTGAAGAAAATATACAATTAGAAATCGAATAAAATAGTAGGAAGAAGAATTTAAGGGTACCACTCTTTAGGACACCAGATTGAAAACATAAAGAAGCAGCCTTATCATTAAAATACTAGATAAGACTGCTTCTGTGTGTAAATCTAACTTTAAATAAAAAAAGTATATTAGTCTTTTTCTATTGAATAGAGATTGATTTCTTTATTAATTTCATCTAAGAACTCTTCATTTAAATAATCTTCTTTTTCTTCTGGAATAGAAATTGTGTTATTGTTACCATCACTTACATATCTATCTTCAGGTCTGTTTTCATAATGAGAAAGCCACTTATCTATTCTAGCTTGATCAGCTCTTATTCGCGGAAGATCTAATGAATCAAAACCCTTGTGAAAAGGAGATTTACTAGGTTTCCACCCAACATTTAATACAGCCTTATGTTCATAAGATGTATCATTATGTTCTCCAGAGTAAACATACTCTTTTAACTTATCCCCCTGTGGCCACTGACCAAAAGCAAGAGCTAAACTCTTAACTTGGTAATTCGGTATGATTTCTTCAGTATATTTTTGATGTAATCCTAGTTCTTCTTGAATTAATTCTTTAGCTTCTTCTTTTGAATTATCTTCGGATATTTTCTTTAAATCTTGATGATTATAACCATGATTACCGATCTCAAATCCTAATTCATCAAGGTGGATTATTTTTTCTTCATATTTGTCTTGGCTTTTGAAAGGTGTTGGTAGATAATTTACATAAAAGGTGCCACCAACAGTGAAATCCTCATATTTTTCTTTCATTTCTAAAATGATACCCACCGCTGTATCAGGATCTATAATTTTTTCACCATCTTCATTTTCTTTATAGCCAAAATGACCAGATGTACCATCATCAAAAGTTAAGACTACAGGAGTTTTTCCTGGAGGTAGATCAATATTACCTTCAACAATATCCATTAAATTAACAATACGATAATCTTTTTCATATAAGCGCTCTAAATCTTCCCTGAAATTTTCTCTTGTCCGCTCCCAAGTGTCCTCTTCATCACCAATTCTATGATACATTAGTATCATAATTTCTCCAAGCTCATTAGGTTCTACATTCTGATAATCGATTTCAGGTTCACTATTGTCTTCTTCATCTTCTTTTTTGTCTTCTTTTTCATTACTTCCCTCAGAAATTTCATTTTCATCACTTGTTTCTTCTTTTGGTTTTCCTTCTGTTTCTTGATCTTGACAACCAGTTATAAAAATTAGTGTCAAAATTAGACAAAGTCCAACTGTAATAAAAGTTGCTTTAGAACGTTTAACTGAAACTTTTTTCATAGATTATATCCTCCTCTTATCAATTGCTATACATATAAATTCTTCAAATACAGCTAATAACCTTCTTAACATAATTGAGAAATTGCGGTAAAATTGACTATGATATTTTAGTGTGCTATAATTTTAATAAAAGTTTATAAAGTCATGTTTCATAATAGGGAATAGTAGAAAAGCGACAGGTACAGAGAGGAAATCATTTGCTGAGAGATTTCTACTTTAATCGGTTTTTGAACCCGCCTTATTGAACTCGATTGAAATCGAGCGGCTAATCCGTTATCTTGTGGAGTGGACCATTGTATGGTCAACCCGGGTGGTAACGCGGAAGTAATCCTTTCGTCCTGGAATAGGGCGAGGGATTTTTTTTATATCTAAAAAAATATTTTAAGGAGGGATATTATGTCTAATGGAAATGAGAACTTTGTAAGAGAGATTACTCCTCAATCACAAGATTACTCACAATGGTATTTAGATGTTATAAAAAAGGCTGAGCTGGTAGATTATGCACCAGTTAAAGGTTGTATGGTAATAAGGCCATATGGTTATGCAATATGGGAGAATATGAAATTGGGGCTAGATAGAAGAATTAAAGAAACAGGTCATGAAAATGCGTACTTTCCTTTATTTATTCCTGAAAGTTTGCTTCAAAAGGAGGCTGATCACGTAGAAGGGTTTGCTCCAGAGGTAGCCTGGGTAACTAAAGGTGGTCAGGAAGAACTATCTGAAAAATTAGCTATTAGACCAACTTCTGAAGCAATGATTGGTGAAATGTATAGCAAGTGGATTCAATCTTGGAGAGATCTTCCTGTTTTAATTAATCAATGGGCTAATGTAGTTCGATGGGAAAAGTCTACCAGACCCTTTTTAAGAACATCTGAATTTTTATGGCAAGAAGGACACACTGCACATAGAACAGAAGAAGGTGCTGAAGAAGAAACCTTAAAAATGTTGGATGTATACAGAGATTTTGTAGAAAATGATATGGCTATTCCTGTTTTAAAAGGATTAAAGACAGAGAAAGAAAAATTCGCGGGTGCCCTACGGACATATTGTATAGAAGCGTTAATGTCAGATGGAAGAGCTCTGCAGGCTGGAACTAGTCATAACTTGGGTCAACATTTTGCTGAAGTTTTTGATATAACGTTTTTAGATCAAGATGATGAGCGTAAATACGTATGGCAAACCTCTTGGGGAGTATCAACTAGGTTATTAGGTGCTTTGATAATGGTACATGGTGATGACCGAGGGTTACAAATACCTCCAAAAGTAGCACCAAATCAAATTGTTATGGTACCTATTATGCCTAAAAATAAGCAAGAATTAGTAAAAGAAGAAAGCCAAAAACTGTATGATGAACTGAAAAAAGACTTTAGAGTAAAACTAGATGACAGAGAAGAACAAACACCTGGATGGAAATTTAACGAATGGGAGATGCGTGGTGTACCTATTAGACTAGAGATTGGACCAAAGGATATTGAAAAGGAACAAGTTGTACTAGTACGAAGAGATAATGGAGAAAAAATCTTCGTAAAAAGAGATAAATTACATGATAAACTTGAAGAAGTTTTAGCTGATATTCAAGATAGCATGTACAATAGAGCTAAAGAATACCTAGAAGATAATACCCGTGTTGCAAAAGATATGGATGAATTATCATCTATCATAGAAGAGCACAAGGGAATGGTAAAAGCTCACTGGTGTGGTAGTGGCAATTGTGAAGAACATGTGAAGGATGAGACAAAGGCAACTATTAGGTTAATTCCTTTTAACCCAAATACTGGTGAAGACTGTATTTCCTGTGGTAAAGGAGATAGTAAGGAAGTAGTTTTTGCGAGAGCATACTAATTTTTTAAAGAGAAGTTTCCTTTAAGGGAGCTTCTCTTTTTCGTAAACTAGAAAAGGGAGGGGAATAGATTGATAGATAAAAGTTTAATTAGAAAAGAATTGATTAATAAAAGAAAGAAAATGCCCGAGAATTTAAGAACAAAGTATAGTCATGAAATTACTAAAAAGTTCTTTCAAAATTTTGTTGATAAGAAAGTCACAAGTATAATGACTTATTTACCTATCAAAAGTGAGGTAGATACATATCAATTAATAGAAAAAGCAATTAATAATAATATTAATGTTTATGTTCCAAGAACAGATCCTAAAAATAAAACTATGAAGCCCATTAAGATTACTAATTTAAAGACAGATTTACAATTAGGTGTTTATAATATATATGAACCAAAGGCAGAACTAAGTGAAACTATTAATAGTAAAAGTATTGATAAAATAATAGTACCAGGGGTAGCTTTTGATTTATTAGGGTATCGCATAGGTTATGGAGGAGGTTATTACGATAAGTTTATTGATAATCTAGCAAGTTATAGCGAATGTATCGCTGTTGCCTATGAGTTTCAAATAAAAGATAAATTACCAAGGGACTCATGGGATAAACCAGTAGATGCAATTATAACAGAAAAAGAAGTGAGGTTTATCAAAGTTTAGCAGGAGGAAAGTTGTGGAGCGTATTGGGTTATATTAATAAGCATATTATTGACCTGATTTTAACTTATTAACAAGCACCGATATGTTATTTAATGTTAATTGAGTCTTTGACTAGTTGTAGTTTTTTCTAACTTAACAATGGAAAAAGTAATCACAGTAAATAGCTGCTATTATAGAAGAAATACACTTTATTAAGTAAACAATAGCTAAGTATTGTGCTAAAAAAACTTAGTTTTTAGATTGATAATGTAACGATTTGATTGTATTAAAGTGAAAAATTAGAGCTAACAAAAGAAATATTAGCTGCTGCAAACGTAGAGATAATCATCAAATAAAATTAATTATGTTACAACTTCAAATAATAAGGTTAAAAAACTACTAACAAAGATCATTCGTGGGAGTAATACTAATAAAAACAGTAATTTAGATTAAATTATTAAGAGATTCTTAATGCTATACATAATTCCAGGGACCAAGGTTTTTACTTGGTCAACCGTCTTGAGAGGGTGACATTTTTAAAAACAATTTTAAATTTACTTATTGACAAATTTATAAATAGGAGTTATCATGTTTTATAACAATTTATAGTAATAATAAAATAGATCATATAAATACGACTATGAAGGGGAGAGTAACTAATAGTCTTAAGTCATAGCGAGCTGGGGATGGTGTAAGCCCAGTACTTAATTATTAGTGAAGCGCACCCCTGAGTCTAAAGGCTGAACTAGTAGTAGGTCTTTGCGGCAGGCCACCGATATCGGCTAAACGAGTGAATCGATATGATCGATTAACTAGGGTGGTACCGCGAGATAACCTCTTCGTCCCTTTATTAGGAATGGAGAGGTTTTTTTATATCATAATTTAATATAAAATGCGTTGAAGGAGAGAGTACCTTTGATGATGGTAACAGCGAGCTGGGATTTGGTGGGAGCCCAGTACCTAATCAATAGGGAAGCGCACTCCGGAGCACCAGGCCGAAATCCTGATGATGTTCAAAAGTCATTTGAGTCAGAGAGAGTAGGTTTTGGCGGGCTAACCGTTACTAGACTAGATAGACCAAAGGGAATCGGATAATATCCGATTAACTAGGGTGGTACCGCGGGTGAAACCCGTCCCTAATCAATATTGATTAGGGACGGGTTTTTTTAGTTTGCCCTGCATGGGCGGTAGCTAGGCGGTGCAAATTCGCTACAGGCTTGGTGGTAGAAACTGTTAGCAGATGGCAAGGACGTCCATCGTGAGGTGGAGTCTGAAGGAAGCCTAATGCAAAATCTCGGTCTGACGATCAGAAATCACATACAAGGCATATGTGAGTCGGACGATGTGCCATACAACACAAAGTCCAATACCACCCGAACCCTACGGTGTAAATGTGGCAGATATATGAGAGGAAAGTTACCGTTCTTAACAGGGGAGGTCTTACGGGGGTTGCTGACAAGAAGGTTTAACCAACAACCCACAGCCGACAAAGCGTACAGTGATGTACGGTTGAACCGTAAGAAGTCAGCAGAGAGAATACTACGAACAAGGATATAAACAAGCAGTGGATAATAGACCTAGCTAAATATTTGATACCGTGAACCATGACTTATTGATAGGTATGGTAAGGGAACAGGTAAAGGATGAAACCATTATACGACTCATACGTAAATTCCTACTCGATTATCAAAAAAGATATTCTATGCAAAGGAGGTGATCATTATTTGTGCAACTTCAATGATTTCTATTTGGAACCAGGAACTAAGTTGATTGAAAACTGTAAAGGAAATGACTTGTTAACTTTAAAGGATTATCATGCTGATACTCTTTCTGCCTTACTCAATCTATCTCAAAAGCTAAAAACTGATACTAAACAGGGAATAGCTAAACAATATTTACAAGGTAAGACTTTAGGGATGATGTTTGAGAAACCGTCCACTAGAACTAGGTGCTCTTTTGAAACAGGTATTTATCAATTAGGCGGTATGGGAATGTTTTTAAGTAAGAATGATTTACAACTTTCTAGAAAAGAACCTATCAAAGATACCGCCAGAGTATTGTCTAGTTATTTAGATGGCATTGTGGTGCGCACATTTGAGCATAGTAAAATAGAAAAATTTGCTCAGTATTCTTCTGTTCCAGTTATTAATGGTTTGACTGATACTTTTCATCCATGTCAAGTTATGGCAGACCTTCTAACAATAAAAGAACAATTTAGAACTTTGAAAGGTCTTAAACTGACTTATTTAGGTGATGGAAATAATATGACCAATTCTTTATTAATTGGGTGTGTCAAAATGGGGATGGAAATTACTGTAGCATCTCCTACTGAATATTTACCAACTTATGAGATTGTCAAGTTAGCTAAAGAAGAAGCTGATAAAACAGGAGGTAAGGTTACTATTACTGATGACCCTGATCAAGCGCTAAAGAATAGTCATATTATTACAACTGATGTATGGGTCAGTATGGGAGAAGGAGAATCATCTAAAAGTAACAAGTTAAAAGCTTTTAAACCGTATCAGCTTAATAAAGAGGCGATATGTAAAGCTGATAAGGATGTTGTAGTATTACATTGTTTACCCGCCCATAGAGGAGAAGAGATTACAGATGAGGTGTTAGAAGGAAAACAATCAAGAGTTTTTCAACAAGCAGAGAATAGACTTCACGCCCAAAAAGGTATTATGGTTGCTTTAATGGGTTAAAAAGTAGATTAGTATTTGAGTTATCGTAACTTTTTTATATAATTAATATTTATTATTTGAAGGGAGAGTATTAATGATGTCACAGATTAATAAGGTAGTGTTAGCGTATTCAGGAGGGCTTGATACTTCAGTTGCAATTAAGTGGATCCAAGAAAATTATGACTGTGAAGTAATAGCTATGATAGGTGATGTAGGTCAACAAGAAGATGTAGAAGCTATTAAAAAGAAAGCTTATAACACTGGTGCTAGTAAGGTCTATGTTGAAAACTTACAAGAAGAGTTTGTAACTGATTATATCTATCCTGCAATTAAAGCAAATGCAATGTATGAAGGTAAATACTTACTTGGAACAGCTATATGCAGACCACTTTTAGGTAAAAAAATGGTGGAAATTGCTCAAAAAGAAGGTGCTGATGGAATAGCTCATGGATGTACAGGAAAAGGAAATGATCAAGTAAGATTTGAAATGGCAGTTAAAGCCCTAGCTCCTGAACTGAAGATTATAGCACCATGGCGAGAATGGGATATAAAAAGTAGAGAAGATGCTGTAGAGTATGCCAAATACTATAATATTTCAGTTCCTGTTACTAAAGAGAAACCCTATAGTATAGATAGAAACTTATTTCATTCTAGTTATGAAGGAGGGATATTAGAGGATCCTACTTATGAGCCCGATGAAGACATGTTTATAATGACAACCTCACCAGAAAAGGCAGTTGATACACCTGAATATGTAGAGTTTGAGTTTGAAAATGGAATACCAACTAAGATTAATGGTGAAATATTAGAACCAATTGAGCTAATGGAAAAATTAAATGAAATTGGTGGTAAGCATGGTGTTGGTCGTGTTGATATAGTTGAAAATAGATTGCTTGGTATGAAATCAAGAGGAGTATATGAAACACCTGGGGGTACTTTATTATACCATGCGAAGAAAGAATTAGAATACCTAACTTTAGATAAAGATACTATGCATTTTAAAGAATTAGTCTCAAGCAAGTATTCGGAACTAGTTTATAATGGTTTATGGTTTTCAAGCTTAAAAAAAGCTCTTGATGCTTTTGTTGACAAAACTCAACAAAATCTTACAGGAAAAGTAAAACTTAAACTTTATAAAGGAAATATAGAAATCTCTGAGAGAAAAGCGCCTTATAGTCTATATCGAGAAGACTTAGCTACCTTTGAGGAAGATGAAGTTTATAATCAAAAAGACGCTGAAGGTTTTATCAATATTTTTGGTCTTACCTTAACAACTGAGGGGATGATACAGAGAAATCAAAATTAGAAAGGTGGTATATCTATTGAAATATAACGGCGTTTCTGAAGTTAACAAACTACGGACTGTATTAGTAAAACATGCAAAAGACGCTTATGTAAGTCAAAAATATCTAGAAAAGTATTGGAAGCAATATAATTTTTTAACATGCCCTGATTATGAAAGAGCAATTGAAGAATATGAAAAATTCCTAAAATTATTACAGTTAAATGTAGATGATGTTTATTTTTTACCAGAAGACGAATCGGGGATTGATTCTATATATGTTCATGATCCTGCGGTGATTACACCTAAAGGTGCAATACTAGGTAATATGGGCAAAGAGAATCGTAAAAAAGAACCAGACAGTATGGGTGAGTATTTGAAAGAACTTAGAATTCCTATTATAGGCCAAATTACAGGCAACGGAAAATTAGAAGGTGGAGATGTTGTATGGTTAGATGAAGAAACAGTGGCAATTGGTATTGGTTATAGAACAAATAAAGAAGGAATTAGACAATTTAAGCAATTAACAAAAGATACAGTTAAAGAAGTAATAGAAGTAGACTTACCTCATTTAAATGGTCCACAAGAATGTATACACTTAATGTCACTTATTAGTCCAATCGATAATGACTTAGCTGTAGTATATTCAAAGTTTATGGCTGTATCTTTTAGAGAATATCTTCTAGAAAGAGGCTATAAATTGGTTGAAGTTTCTGACTATGAATTTCATACTCAAGCTTGTAATGTATTAGCTATAGCTCCACGTAAATGTATCATGTTGTCTGGTAATCCTGAAACACGTGATAAATTAGAAAAAGAAGGAGTAGAAGTTTTAACCTATATAGGGGATGAAATTTCTCATAAAGGTATGGGTGGACCTACTTGCCTTACTCGTCCTATTTTTAGAACAACCGATTAAGACTAAGCCACCATCTTAATTAGGAGATGGTGGCTATATTAAAAAATTGGAGGTGATTATAATGGACTTTGGTATATATTCTTTATTGCCACCGTTAGTAGCTATAATACTAGCAATTTTGACAAAACAAGTACTACTTTCATTATTTGTAGGGGTCTGGCTAGGAGCTACTATGTTATCAAGTTTTAACCCTATAGTGGGTATAGTCAGTACTTTTGAAGATCATATTTTTATTGAAATGGCAGACCCCTGGAATACGTCTGCGATGTTATCAACCATTATATTAGGAGCATTTTCTGCAATCTTAGAACGAGGTGGTGGAGCTAAGGTTTTTGGGGACTTTTTAAAGGATAGAATAAAGACTAGAAAACAAGGACTATTATTAACATGGGCTGGAGGAGTAACAATTTTCTTTTGTGATGTAACCAATCCAGTTATTGTTGGACCGATTTTTAGACCAATTACTGACTTTCTAAAAATATCAAGAGAAAAACTTGCCTATTTATTAGATTCAACCAGTGCACCTGTAAGTTTACTGGTGCCATTTTCAACTTGGGGAGCTTATGTAATTGGTATAGTTGGTAGTGAGTTTTCTGAACTAGGCTATGATGCTAACCCATTAGATGTATTTATAAAAGCAATCCCTTATCAATTTTATGCTATATCTGCATTAATAGCTACATTAATAATATCTTTTAAAGGTATTGACTTTGGCCCTATGAAACAAGCTGAAAAAAGAGCTTGTAATGAAGGAAAACTAATAAAAGATGGGGCAAAGCCTTTAAGAGCTGAAAACAGTATAGAAGTACCTTCTTATGCTAAGCCAACAATTTGGAATATACTTGCACCATTAGGTGTATTACTAATTCTTATATTTTCTTTATTTATTTGGACTGGTGGGTATCCTGAAGTTGGTTTATTCCAAGCAATAGGTAATGCTGATGTAATGTTATCTCTTAATGTATCATTTTTTATAGCTAGTATAGTTGGAGTATTAGTTACTGTTAAAAGTAAAGTATTCACCTTTAAAGAAGCTACTGAAACTTGGCTAAATGGCACGAGACAGATGATGGATGCGATATTAATTCTAATCCTTGCTTGGTCAATAGGGAGTGTAACAGAAGGTATAGGGACAGCTGATTATATAGTAAGTGTTACAGAAGCTTTTCTAACACCCGCTGTAATGTTGGTTTCTATTTTTGTCGCATCAGCCTTAGCAGCTTTTTCTACAGGGACATCTTGGGGGACGTTTGCTATATTTTTACCAATATCCATCTCTTTAGCTAGTAGTATAGACGCTAGTATGGCTCCGTCTATTGCAGCAGTTTTAAGCGGTGGCTTGTTTGGAGATCACTGTTCCCCTATTTCAGATACAACTATACTTTCGTCCATGGGTGCTTCTTGTGACCATATTGATCATGTAAATACTCAACTACCTTATGCTATAAACGCAGCAATAGGTGGTTCTATTGGATTTTTAATTGCAGGTATTACAAAATCTTTTGTGCTTCCTTTAATTACAACATTTGTATTTACGATCTTAGCGCTTGTTATATTTTCAAAAATAGATGGTGAGGTTAGTGAAACAAGATCAAAAATTAATGAGTTAAATACTTTAGTAAAAGAATCTACTAAAGGTTAAATGTCGACTAATAAGACGTGCTATAAATAGTCAAGTATAAAATTATCAAAGATCAGTGAATTCTTTTGACTATGATTAGCATGTCGAAACTAACTCTATTGTATAGGAGGGAATAAATTGTCAAAATTATGGGGTGGAAGATTTACAAAGGAAACTAATAAACTAGTTGAAGAGTTTACAGCTTCAATAGAATTTGATAAGAGACTTGTTTTATACGATATAATTGGAAGTATCGCTCATGTAAAAATGTTATCTAATCAAAAGATACTTTCAACTAAAGAAAAAGATGAGTTAGTTCAAGCATTACAAGAAGTTTTTGAGGAAGCAAAACAAGGAAAACTTGAATTTAATATCTCAGATGAAGATATCCATATGAATATAGAACGACGGATAATAGAATTGGCTGGAGATACTGGTAAAAAACTTCATACAGGAAGAAGTAGAAATGATCAGGTAGCTTTAGATATGCAAATGTTTTTTTTAGATAAAAGTGGTGAATTAGCAAAAAAAATAGTGGAGTTACTAGAAACTTTTATAAATTTGTCAAAGCAACATATATATACTTATATGCCTGGTTTCACTCATATGCAAAGGGCACAACCAACGACCTTTTCTCATCATATAATGAATTATTTTTGGAAGTTTAAAAGAGATTTAGAAAGAATACTAGAATTTAACTTAAGAGCAAATAATATGCCACTAGGATCCGGAGCATTTGCAGGGACTAGTTTCCCGATTTCCCAGGAAATCACGGCTAATGAATTAAATTTTTCGAAAGTATTTGATAACAGTATGGACGCTGTTAGTAGTAGAGATAATGCTCTAGAATTACTTTCAATTTTGACATCTGTAATGCTCAATTTAAGCCGGCTATCTGAAGAGTTAGTACTATGGTCTTCTAAAGAGTTTAATTATATTAAATTAGATGAAGCTTTTACTACTGGTTCTAGTATAATGCCTCAAAAACAAAATCCAGATGTTGCTGAATTAATTAGAGGAAAAACTGGTAGAGTTATAGGTAACTATTCTGCATTAGCAACTACATGTAAGGCTCTTCCAATGGCATATAATAAAGATTTTCAGGAAGATAAAGAATGCGTTTTTGACACAGTAGATACATTAGAAGTATCCATATCTTTAATGAATGAGATGCTACAAACAATGACAGTAAACAAAGATGTAATGAAAAACTCTATATATTCAGATTTCTCAAATGCTACAGATGTTGCTGACTACCTAACAACATTAGGAATACCTTTTAGAATAGCTCATGACATTACAGGGAAATTGGTTAGAAATTGTCAAGAAAGAAAAAAACTACTTAATCAAATTACAAAAGAAGAATTATCACAATTAGTACCAGACTTAAACTCTGACTCTTTAGATAATTTATTTACTGTCTTAGATCCAATTGAATGTGTTAACTCACGAAGTAGTAAAGGTGGGCCATCACCTAATATTATGAGAGAACAAATTAACTGTGCTTTAAAAGAGTTAAATGACTTTTCTAGTAAAGTACAAAAATTACCTAAATTTTTGTAGTATAAAACACTACTGTAGATAAAATCTATAGTAGTGTTTTATTATATTTTGTATATCAAATAAGTGATTGTTAAATCTAATCATGAAGGTAAAACAAATATTGGATTTGCTTTAGCAGTTGTAGGTGCATTTATCGTTACAAGGATATTAGGTCCAGGTGATGTAGTAGAAGATAAAGCAGTGGTAGTAGAGGTGAAATCTTTAATGTTAAAAGTAGTTACATTAGGAGAAACACTAGTGGATTTTATTTCTCAAAATAGGGATAATAAAACATTAGAAAAACAACCAGGAGGAGCTCCTGCAAATGTGGCAGTAGCTCTTTCGAAACTTGGAGTTATTGCAAGCTTTATTGGTAAGGTTGGAGAAGATATTATAGGGCATTTTTTAAAAGAAACATTAGATTATTATAAAATTGATACCATGGACTATATTTTACAAATGAGATTAAAATAGGGATTACTTTTGTATCCTTAGATTCTTATGGGGAACGTCATTTTGATTTTTATATTCCAAAAAGTGTAGATCAACTTTTAGAACCAGAAGAAATAACAGAAAAACTTATAATAGATAATGATATTTTACATATAGAATCTATCTCAACAATTCAAAGTCCAAGTAAAAAAGCGACCTCTAAGGCAATTAATATAGCTAAAGACAATAATATAATAGTCTCACTAGATCCAAACTTAAGATCGAATTTATGGGATGAAGAATTGATGGTTGATTTTTAACAAAAATTCAAGGGTCACAAGTATCATATATCACAAGAGGGAGTAAGGATAGCTTACTATATTATTCAAATAAGTCTATAAACATTGACCCCTTTGAGGTAACTACAAAAGATACAATTGGAGCGGGAGATGCTTAGACTGCTGGTGTATTATATTCGATATCTAGCTTTAATAAGAAATTTTATGAACTAACTATTTCTGAACTTACCTATGCTGGGAAGGTAAGTGCGATAGCCGGAGCTTTAGCAGTTACTGAGAAAGGTGCAATGAAGAAGAGTGTTTTTGTGGGGTTTTTATATACGAGAGTTGATGCTTTCTTAGATGGGTATACTAAGTATATAAGAAGCAAGTCACCCTACTCGTAATTATCAATGGATACATACTTTTACAATTCTAAAAGAGTAATTTTTAACGATAAATATTTTTATACTTTAAACTCCTGACTTGTAAGTTGTTTATGAATTTAACGAGTGATAGAATTGTATTAAATATCCAAAAATCGGAGTGTGATAAAAGTTGAAATTAAAAAAACCGATAGCTGTTAGAGTTTTAGGAAGATACAGTCCTTATCCTCCGAAAAACGGAAATTGTTCAGGGTATTTATTAACAATTGAAAACAAAAAAATTTTATTTGATTGTGGAAATGGTATATTAAGTAATCTTCAAAATTACTTTGATGTATCAGAATTATCAGCTGTATTTATTAGTCATTTTCATGAAGATCATGTTGCAGATTTAGTGGCTTTAAGGCATGCTTATGAAACTTCTATAAAAATGGGTAATGCGACTAATCCATTAGCTATATATGTTCCTCGAAAACCACAAGAACAAGTTGACAAACTATCTTCTTATGAAGGTTTTGATGTTAAAGCTTTAGAAGAGAATGACCATATTAATATAGGTGAAATCGATATTACCTGTATCAAAACTGAACACCCTTTATATTGTTTAGCGTACCGGTTAGAATATAATGATAAAATCTTTGCTTATACTGGTGATACTGCTTATAAAGAAGACTCTTCTTTGATAGACTTTATTTCAAATTCAGATTTATTATTAGCAGAAACCAGCTTCACAGAAAAAAATAAAAAAGGACATGAAGATTATCATATGAGTGCTAAAGAGGCAGCACTTTTAGCAAAAAACGCAAATGTTAAACGACTGATAATGACGCATTTACATCCTTTAATAGATACAAAAGAACTTTTAAATGAAGCTTCAAAGGTATTTTCTGATAGTTCTTTAGCCGTTGAAAATACTTCATATTTGATTTAGCTAGGAGAATTATATGATAGAAATTAATTATGAAAAATCTGAACGTAGTATTTTGGTTAAAAAGAAAGCACAGTTAGAAAAGTATAATCAAAAACACCGGAAAGTAAAACGCAATCTATATGTTGCGTATATAAAAAAATTTTTACCATTTAACAGTCCAAATACAAAACAATTAAGGGCTTCTCTTAGAAAGGTAGAAAAAAACATAGACCGATTAACTAAAGAATTAATTGCTTTAGAAAAAGGAGCGTACGGTGAAAAGTTAGTTACAGACACACTTAAAGAAAGTCTAAATGATCAATTTTATTTGATAAGTAACTATACTTTTCAACATAATGGGACAAGCTATGAAATTGATCATATAGTAATAGGGCCGACTGGAATATTTTTTTTAGAGGCGAAAAACCTAAATGGTCGAATTTTTGTATTTGATGAAGAAAGTAAATGGTTAAAGACACCACTTAACAATCCAGATGCTCTTAAAGTACCATTTAAAAACCCACAATTTCAATTATCTAAAGCAAGAGATGCATTTTTTAAGTCACATTCTAGTGAAGTACTTGATACTTCAGTTAATTTTGCTGTTGTTTTTCCTAGAAATAGTTGTTTATTATTAGGTAGAGAGCAAACATCTACTATACCAGTACTATATAATGATGAAGTATCTGAATATATTCAAAGTTATAAAGAGAGCTTATCAACCAGTTATATAAAATATTGGATTAAAATGCTAATAGGATCTGATTAATATTTTCGTATTGATATTAAACAACACTTTATTTTTATGAATTAATTAGTAAGTAAACCTCATTCTATGGTGATTAATTTTAAATAATTCTCTAAAGAATTTAGTCAACTTGAGAGATATCTTTCATATGTTATTATTAGAACTAAATCAAACCATAGATGAGGTGAGAATTTAAATTTATGAGTGGAATTGTAGGAGTACAAGGTAAGTTTCAAACTAAAAAGCTAGAGGGTATATTAGAAAAGCTTGAACATCGAGGACCTGATGGAAAAAGACTTTATCCAAATGGTAACCTAGCTTTAGGGGAAGTTACAAGTCAATATGAATTATCTTTAGCTAGAGAAAATATATATAATAGTGTTTTAGTTCTAGATGGAACCCCTAGCTATCAAGGTGCTAAGTTATCAAGAGAAGAACTGTTTAATTTCTATCTAGATAATGGACCTAATATTTTCAAATTATTAGAAGATGATTTTGCAATTATATTAACAGATGGGGATAAATTAGTTGTAGCCCGAGATATATTTGGAACACGACCTCTGTATTACTGTAAGGTCCAAGAAGGACTCGTTTTTGCATCAGAAATAAAAGCTTTAAAAGAATTAGATGCTGAAATAAAAGTATTTCCACCAGGAACATATTATACTACATCAGATGGTTTTAATAGATTTAAATCTGTACCAGAATTCAATGATGATATAGAAGATTCACCAGGGAGTGCTCGCTATTACCAAAAGGCTGAAGAGTTAAATTCGCTTATTGAGAAAGCTGTTAAAAAAAATATCTCTGAAAACACACGAATAGGAGTATTTTTGAGTGGTGGAGTAGATAGTTCTGTTATAGCTGCTGCTTTATCTAATGTAAAAAAAGCTCCAATACAAACTTTTGCTGTTGGAATGAAGGACTGTGATGATGTATTAAATGCTAGAAAGGTTAGTGAATATATAAATAGTGAACACTATGAGCTAACTTATGAGAGTCAGGATATGATTGATGCTTTACCTGAAGTTATCTACCATTTAGAATCTTTCGATGTAGAGTTAGTAAACAGTTCTATTGCAAATTATCTTGTATCTAAAATAGCAAAAGAGAAAGGGATAGAATTAGTTTTGTCAGGAGAAGGAGCCGATGAACTTTTTGGAGGATATCATCATTTAAAACAGTATGAGACAAATGAAGAATTAAATAGAGAACTTGAGTTACTACTGAAAGGAATGCACAGTGGTGGGCTACAAAGGGTTGATAGAATGACTAAAGCCCATGCGTTAAACTGTCAAATGCCGTTTTTTGATTCTGAGATAATAGAATTTGCAAGAATTCTACCGTATAGATGGAAGATTTCCGATAGTGGGATGGAAAAAGTAATACTCCGTCAAGCATTTAATGGTATGCTTCCAGACGAAGTGTTATGGCGTAAAAAATCACAATTTGGAATCGGTTCAGGTAATGAAGATGCTATGACAAATATAATTAATGCACAGGTTACTGATAAAGAGCTTCGAATGGCAAAAGAAAATTATGGGATAAACTTCAAATCTAAAGCTGAATACTATTATTATAAGATTTTTAAAGAATTTTATCCAGACAAAGTCGAATCTATGGTTAATAGATGGTTAGCGTAAAAGGTTACGGGTAAGACCGTAACCTTTTTCATTTTAAATTTAGAAGGGAAAATAGTATTTTATAAGGAATATTATTTAACTAAGGATCTATTTAATTCAAAGGGGGTAATATAGAAATGCCTAATAAATTAGATGAAACTATTCAAAATAAAATATTAGAAGAAGCGAAAGAAGGGAAATTATCGTGTGGTAAATGTATGAAAATAGCAGAAGAATTAAATTCTTCACTTTTAAAAGTTGGTAAAAATGTCGAAGCATTAGATATAAAGATAATAAGTTGTCAGCTTGGATGCTTTTAGAGGAGTGAGGATAAATGTTTGAAGTAATATCAGTTGATAAAGCAAGAGAGAAAATTTTACAGTATCTAAATAAAAAGAAAATTGAAAAAGTATATTTTTCTGAAGCACTAGGTCGCGTGACAGCAGAGAACATTTACTCTCCGATGAATTTACCTCCTTTTTCGCGTTCTACTGTTGATGGTTATGCTGTTAGATCTTCAGATACTATCGGTGCATCAGAATCGTTACCTGCATTACTAAACTTAAAAGGGATAATAGAAATGGGCAAAAGTTCTGATATAGCAATTAACTCTGAAGAGGCGATGGGAATTTCAACAGGTGGTATGCTTCCGGAGAATGCAGATGCTGTTGTTATGATGGAGAATACAGACTCTTTTGATGATGGATCTATTTTAATTAATGAAAGTGTTGCTTCAGGAGAAAATGTAATATGGGAAGGAGAAGACATAAAAAGTAAAGAGTTAGTCTTGAAAAAGGACCATGTTATTAGAGAACAAGACATAGGAGCATTATCTGCTTTAGGTATTCTTGAAATTTTTGTTTATAAAAAACCGACTGTAGGAATAATTTCTACAGGTGATGAATTAGTGTCTCCTGAAGAAGAACTTACCCCAGGAAAAATAAGAGATATAAATTCTTGGGCTATTAAGGCTTGTGTAGAAAAAGCACAAGCTATTCCTAAATTTTATGGTATTATACAAGATGAACAAGATGAATTTTATGAAACTTTAACTAGAAGTCAAATAGAATGTGATTTAGTAATAATTTCAGGTGGTAGCTCTGTAGGGACAAGAGATCTTGCAGCTAAAACAATTAATGATTTAGGAGAACCTGGTGTTATTTTTCATGGAGTTTCTGTTAAACCTGGAAAGCCAACGATATTTGGTTTAGCACAAGACACACCTATATTTGGACTTTCTGGTAATCCAGTGAGTGCTTTGGTGACTTTCGATCTGTTTGTTAGGCCAGCAATTAGACGTTTGTTAGGTCTAAAGCCATACGATGAATCGGAACAGGTGAGTGCTAGAATTACAAGAAATCTGTCTTCTAAAGGTGGTCGTGAAGATTATATAAGGGTTTCATTAACTAGAAAAAATGATGGCACACTTGAGGCAGAACCAATTTTAGGGGAATCGGGTTTGATTTTTACATTAGTAGAAGCTGATGGAATCATTCGTATTCCACAAAACACTGAAGGAATTACAGCTGGTGAATCTGTACAAGTTTTCAAACGTGGGGTGATAAAATGAAAAAGAGAAAAAAAAGGAGGAAGGTTTATTTAGATAATACTCCCTTAGATGAAGCAATTGATAATTTTTTTAATGTTTTAGAGGAGATAGGAAAAGATAGCTTACCAAGTGAAACTGTAAAGACCGAGGATGCACTTCATAGGATAACAAGAGAACCGATTTTTGCAAAAACATCTTCTCCACACTATCATGCATCTGCTATGGATGGTGTAGCTGTAAAATCCCAAAGTACACATCGGGCTTCATTAAGGAACCCAAAAGTTTTATCTATTCCTGAACAAGCAGAAATAGTTGATACAGGTGCACCACTTCCAGAAGATAAAGATGCAGTAATTATGATAGAAGATGTGGATTGGGCTGGTAAAAAAGAAATAGAAATTGTTGAACCAGCAGCTCCATGGCAGCATGTTAGGACAATTGGGGAAGATTTAGTTGCAACCGAATTAATTGTACCTGCAGGTCAAAAGTTGAAACCAGTAGATATAGGTGCAATATTAGCTGGTGGAATTACAGAAGTATCGGTAGAACCTAAACCTAAAGTTTCAGTAGTACCGACAGGCACCGAGTTAGTTGAACCAGGTTCAGATCTTGAACCAGGTGATATTGTAGAGTTTAATTCTCATGTCCTTTGTGGACTTATTAGTGAATGGGGTGGAACACCTTTTCGAGAAAATAAATTAGATGATGATTATGAACAGATTGCTGATACGGTGAGAAATTTAACATCAAAGCAAGACTTAGTAGTGGTAAATGCGGGTTCTTCTGCAGGTAGTCATGACTATACATATCAAGTTATAAAAGATTTAGGAGAAGTGATTTGTCATGGTGTTGCTATAAAGCCTGGAAAGCCAGTTATACTAGGTATAGTTGATAAAACACCAGTGATAGGTATTCCTGGATACCCTGTTTCAGCTACTTTAACTATGGAATTATTTGTTAAACCAATTTTATATTATTGGCAGAACCGTAAACCATATATATCAAAACAGATTAGAGCTAATATGTCGAGGCGTGTAGTATCGTCTTTTAATGCTCAAGAGTATTTAAGAGTAAAAGTAGGTAAGGTTGGGGACAATTTTGTGGCTACACCTCTAGGTAGAGGTGCAGGGATGATTATGTCACTAGTTAAAGCTGATGGAGTAACTGTAATACCTCAAATGAGAGAAGGTATTGAAAAAGGCGAAGAAGTGGAGGTTGACTTATATCGTCCAAAAAATGAAATAGAAAGTACAGTAGTAGGGATTGGAAGCCATGATATATCATTAGATATATTATCAAATGAGCTACATAAGCATTTTCCACCTTATAGTTTATCATCTGCTCACGTTGGTAGTATGGGTGGAATAATGGCTCTAAAAAGAGAAGAAGCACATATTGCAGGTGTGCATCTTCTAGATTCTGAAACTGGTGAGTATAATAAACCACATATTGAAAAGTATTTAAAAGAAGAAGATGTAGTTTTAGTTAACCTAGCCTATAGAGAGCAAGGTCTAATAGTAAGTAAAGGAAACCCTAAAAATATTACTGGTTTACATGATATAGTAAGAGATGATGTCTCATTTGTAAACAGACAGAAAGGTGCAGGGACGAGAATCTTACTAGATTATAAATTAAAAGAACTAGGAATTAATTCTGAAAATATCTTAGGTTATGATCGAGAAGAAGTTAACCATCTGTCTGTAGCAGCTGCGGTCAATGGAAATACAGCAGATTGTGGATTAGGGATTAGAGCTGCTGCGGAAGCTTTAGATCTAGAGTTTGTACCAGTTGCAAAGGAACGTTATGATCTTGCGATACCTAGAAAGTATTGGGAGTGGGATGGAATACAATATATTTTACAGGTAATCAGAAGTGAAGGTTTTAAAAATTCAATTGATGAATTATCAGGTTATGATCTATCTTCAAGTGGTCAGATATTACACTAAGGAGTGATATCTATGTATAAAGCAGGGGTAATTACAGCTAGTGATTCTCGATCAAAAGAAGGGAAAACTGATGAAAGTGGTGCTCTTTTAAAGTCTAAATTAGAAAGTTTAGAAATAGAAGTACAAGAGTATCAAGTTATTCCAGATGAAAGAGGTGAATTGTCTAATTTAATGAACCAATGGTGTAATCAAAATCTGAATTTAATATTAACAACAGGAGGAACAGGTTTAGGACCTAGAGATTTTACACCAGAGGCAACTAAAGACATCATTGAAAGAGAGGTACCGGGAATAAGTGAAGAGATGAGACGTGTTAGTAGTCAAAAAACTTCAAAAGGGATGTTGAGCCGTGGGATATCAGGTATTAAAAAACAAACTTTGATAATTAACCTGCCTGGGAGCCCAAAGGCAGTAAAAGAGTGTTTTGAAACAATAGAGCCAGCTCTGATACATGCATTAGATACTTTAACAGGTATAGCCTCTGAGTGCGCTAGGAAATAGCACTCAGAGGCTAATAGTTTTAGAAAAAAATTGAATAATTTTATAATTTTGGTTAATAATACTTTGGAGAAAATAAAAATAAAAAAAGTAGAATTGAAGAGCATAAGAGAGAATTGGGGAGCTATTTTGAAATATTGTTAGATATTGACTGATATTTTTCAAAGAGAAGTCTTGCCTTATATGTTTACATTTACTAATATTATAAGTGTAATTAGCACTCGGTGAAGGTGAGTGCTAACAAATTGTATTAATTACATACAATACAAATCAAAGGAGGGTTTATAATGAACTTAAAACCGCTTGGAGATCGAGTTGTTATTAAAGTTTTAGAACAGGAAGAAAAAACACAAAGCGGAATAGTTTTACCTGAAAAAGCTAAGGAAAAGCCACAAGAAGGTGAAGTTGTTGCTGTTGGAAGTGGCAAAGTTTTAGATGATGGATCTAAAATTGATCTTGAGGTTAAAAAGGGAGATAAAGTAGTCTACTCAAAGTTTGCTGGAAATGAAGTGGAAGTTAATGGAGAAGAATACTTAATTATGCGCCAAGATGATATTTTGGCAGTATTTGAATAATAAAAAAGATAAAAAGGAGGTAATGTGCAATGGCTAAAGATATTAGGTTTAGAGAAGATGCTCGTGGAAGATTAGAGAGTGGTGTTAATAAATTAGCGGATACTGTTAAAGTAACTTTAGGTCCAAAAGGGCGTAATGTTGTATTAGATAAGCAATTTGGTTCACCTCAAATTACAAATGACGGAGTTACTATTGCTCGTGAAATCGAGCTTGAAGATAACTTTGAAAATATGGGTGCTCAGTTAGTTAAAGAAGTTGCTACTAAAACTAATGATGTAGCAGGAGACGGTACTACAACTGCTACAATTTTAGCTCAAGCAATGGTTAAAGAAGGTATTAAGAACGTAACTGCTGGTGCCAACCCAATGATTATCAAAAAAGGAATTCAAAAAGCTGTTGATAGAGCTGTGGAAGAATTACAAAAGAATGCTGTAAGTGTTGAAGATAAAGAATCTATTTCTCAAGTTGCTGCAATTTCAGCAAATGATGAAGAAGTAGGTGCTTTAATTGCTGAAGCAATGGATAAAGTAGGTAAAGATGGAGTTATTACAGTAGAAGAATCTAAGAGCTTCAAGACTGATCTAAATGTTGTAGAAGGTATGCAATTTGATAGAGGATATGTTTCTCCATATATGGTAACTGATAATGAGAAGATGGAAGCTGTTCTTGAAGATCCATATATTCTAATTACTGATAAGAAAATCGGTAACATCCAAGAGATTCTTCCAGTATTAGAAAAAGTTGTTGAACAAGGAAAGCAAGTTCTGCTTATTGCGGAAGACATTGAAGGTGAGGCTCTTGCTACATTAGTTGTTAATAAACTTCGAGGTACATTCACTTGCGTAGGAGTTAAAGCTCCTGGTTTCGGAGATAGAAGAAAATCTATGTTAGAAGATATTGCTATTCTAACAGGAGGACAGGTAATCAGCGAAGATGTAGGTCTAGAGCTTAAGAATGCTGATATTAGTATGTTAGGTAAAGCTCGTCAGGTAGTAGTAACCAAAGATGATACTACTATTGTAGATGGCTATGGTAATGAAGAAGATATTGATAAGAGAGTTTCTCAAATTAGAACACAAATTGAAGAAACTACTTCTGATTTTGATAGAGAAAAATTAGAAGAGCGTTTAGCTAAACTTGCTGGTGGAGTTGCAGTTGTAGAAGTAGGTGCTGCAACAGAAACTGAAATGAAGGAAAAGAAATTACGTATTGAAGACGCATTAAACTCTACAAGAGCTGCAGTTGAAGAAGGTATTGTAGCTGGTGGTGGAACAGCATTGATTGATGTTCTTCCGTCATTAGATGATGTAGAAGCTGAAGGTGACGAGGTTACAGGTGTACAAATTGTTAGACGTGCTCTTGAAGAACCTGTAAGACAAATTGCTCATAACTCTGGAGCTGAAGGTTCAATTGTAGCTGAAAGAGTTAAAAAAGAAGATACCAATACTGGATACAATGCTCTTGAAGGTGACTACACTAATATGTTAGACAAAGGCGTAGTTGATCCTAAGAAAGTTACTAGAAGTGCTCTAGAAAACTCTGCAAGTATCGCTGCTATGTTCTTAACTACTGAATCTGTTGTAGCTGATCTTCCAAGTGACGATGACAGTGACGATGGTGGCGCAGGAGGAATGGGTGGCGCCCCAGGAATGGGCGGCATGCCAGGAATGATGTAATCACATTGATGTGATATATAAACCCCGACCCCAAATCTTTGGGGCGGGGTTTTCCTTGTTTGACATAGGGTTTAGCAAGCTATATAATTTATTCAAGTACTAGAATAATATAAAGGAGAGTTATGCATGAGCTTTTTCATGAAACCAAAGAAAAAAGCCTTGAGAAAAGTAGCTTTGGTAGCTGCTGTTTTATTTATAGCTTCTGTTGCTTTAGGAGCAGGTATAGGAGCTTTAGACTTTCTAGGTGGTGAACCACAACATCAGGTAAATATTGAACAAGAAAAAGAACAACTAGCTCACTTTGAGGAAGAGGTAAAAGAAAATTCAGAAGATGTTGGTGCGCTGATGAATTTAGGGCAACAACAATTATTCTTAGGTATGATTTATGCAGAACAAGAAAATGACTTAGAAAAAGCAGAAACTTACTTTGAGAAATCTCAAGAAACTTATGATGATGCTATTGAATTAGATCCTGAGAATGTAGATTTATTGGTTGATAAAGCTTCAGCTGCTTTTTATTTAAATGAAGTTGAAAAAGCAGAGGGATTATTAAGTGAAGCATTAGAAATTGAACCAGAACACAACGAAGCTTTGTATATGTATAGTAATTATTTAGCTTATATTGAAGCTGACTTTGAAGCTGCAATTGAGAAATTAGAGACAGCTTTAGATAGTAAAGATTTAACTGATCATAATCGGGAACAATATGAAATGATGATAGAACAATATGAAGTTATGAACGAGTCTACAGAAGAAAATATAGAACAACAACTAGATGTTGAAGAAGAACAAGAAGATCAAGAATAATAATTTGATAAATGAATATAGGAGGGAGTACTTTGTCAAGGGAACTAGTAGTAGTTATCGATTTTGGGGGTCAATATAGTCAATTAATAGCAAGAAGAATTCGTGAAGAAAGTGTATATTGTGAAATTCATCCGTATACTATATCTGTTGAAAAAATCCAGGAACTATCACCTAAAGCTATTATTTTATCTGGTGGGCCAAGCAGTGTTTATTTAGATGAATCACCAGATATAGATAGTGAAATTTTTGAGCTAGGGATACCAGTTTTGGGAATCTGTTATGGAATGCAAATAATGGCTAAAAAATCAGGTGGTAAAGTAGTTCGAGCAGAAAAAAGAGAGTATGGTAAAGCATTGTTTGAAGTTTTAAATGGAAACCATCTAACGGAAGGTTTGTCAGGTGAATTATTAGTTTGGATGAGTCATGGAGACTCTGTTGAAGAGTTACCTCCAGGTTTTAAAGTCATGGGTAAAACTGATAACACACCAGTTGCTGGTATCTTTAATCCACAAAAGCAACTATATGGTGTTCAGTTTCATTTAGAAGTATTGCACACACCAAAAGGACAAGAAATGTTAAATAATTTTCTTTTTGAAATAGCAGAACTGTCATCAGACTGGACTATGGATTCCTATATTGATGAAACTGTTAATAGTATAAAAAAAGAAGTTGGAGATAGAAATGCTATTTGTGGGTTATCGGGTGGCATAGATTCGACTGTCGCAGCCGTTTTAGTTCAACAGGCAATAGGCGATAATTTAACATGTATTTTTGTTAACCATGGCCTTTTAAGAAAAGATGAAGAAAACCAAGTGTTAGAACTATTTAGAGAGAAATTTGATGTTAAAGTAGTATATGTTGATGCTAGAGAGCGCTTTCTATCCAAACTAAAAGGTGTAACAGACCCTGAACAAAAACGGAAAATTATTGGTGAAGAGTTTATTAGAGTCTTTGAAGAAGAAGCGAGAAAGATTGGAGACGTTGACTTTTTAGTTCAAGGCACTTTATATACTGATGTAGTCGAGAGTGGCACAGAAACTGCTAGTGTCATTAAATCCCATCATAATGTTGGTGGTCTACCAGAAAAAATGGAGCTTTCTTTAATCGAACCTTTAAATTCATTGTTTAAAGATGAAGTACGCCAAGTTGCAAAAGAGCTTGAGATGCCTAAAGAAGTTGTTTGGCGACATCCTTTTCCTGGTCCAGGCCTAGCAATTAGAGTGCTAGGTGAAGTTACTGAAGACAAACTTTCTATTTTAAAGGAAGCTGATGCAGTAGTTGCTGATGAATTAAAAAAAGTTGGCTTATATCATGATATTTGGCAGTTATTTACGGTTCTACCTGACATTAAGACCGTAGGAGTAAAAGGTGACGAACGTTCCTACGATTATCCAATTATCCTTCGTGCTGTAAATAGCCAGGATGGTATGACAGCAGATTGGTATCGCTTTTCGAATGATGTATTAGAGAGTCTGTCAAATCGAGTAGTGAACGAGGTTGAAGGTGTTAACCGTCTAGTTTATGACATTACATCTAAACCCCCAGCTACAATCGAGTGGGAATAGGTCTTTACAAATTACTCGGAACCTGTTATTATATACTCAACAAATCGAACTTAAATTTAAATCTCTCGTATAAATTCGGGAATAAGGCCCGAAAGTTTCTACCTAATGACCGTAAATCATTTGGCTACGAGAGAAAGGGTACCTAGGGTTCCGGGGATTTTTGTAAAATTATCCTGACCGGTCCAAGTGGTACTTACCTTTGTAAAAGGGTACACCGAAGGGATAAAAGCCCAGGCGGGTAGGTTTCTCTCATGAGTCCTACCCTACCTGGGCTTATTTGTTTAGATAAGGAGGTTTTTTATGAACTATGAACCTGGAATTACTTTAGGGATTGTAGGTGGAGGACAATTAGGACGAATGCTTACCATCAAAGCAAAAGAGCTTGGTCTTATGGTTGTGGTATTAGATCCAAAAGCAAATGCTCCGGCTGCACAACTTGCAGATAAACATATTAAAGCAAAATTTGATGATAAAAGCGGATATGAAAAGTTGCACCAAAACAGTGATATTATCACTTTTGAATTTGAACATATAAGTGCTGAAAATTTAAAAATGTTAGAAAATCAAGGTGCTATAGTACGACCAGGAGCTAATACGTTATCTAAGATTCAAGATAAAGGTATTCAAAAAGAAATGTTACAAACATTAACAGAAGAAGAGTTGGTGCCAAAATTTAAGGTAGTGACTAATAAAAAACAAGCAATATCTGCAATAAAGGAATATGGCTATCCAGTTATGGTAAAACTTTGTACAGGTGGGTATGACGGTAAAGGAAATTTTTTATTACAAGATGAGTCTGAGATTGAAAAGCTAAATGACTTACTAGAAAAGCACAATAAGTTATTAATTGAAGAATATATTGATTTTGAAAAAGAAGTTTCTGTAATGGCAGCTATAAATTCTAAAAAAGAAAAAGTTACTTTCCCTTTAGTTGAGAATTATCATTCAAAGGAAATCTTACATGTAACTAAAGCACCTGCTGAAGTATCTAACACAACACATAAATTGGCAGCACAAAAAGCTCTTGAAATTATTGATTTTTTCGATGATCCAGGTATTTATGGGATAGAGTTTTTTCTATTAAAAGATGGTAGGCTCTTAGTTAATGAAATAGCTCCGAGGGTTCATAATTCTGGACATTATACAATTGAATCGTGTAATATCTGTCAGTTTTCTATACATTTAAGAAGTATTTTAGGGCTACCTTTAGTTGACCCCATTTTAGAGAAAAAAGCATGTATGATAAATTTATTAGGTACTTTTGAAGGAAAACTGAAAATTGATGATTTTAATTCACTCTTTGAACAGCCTAATGCTTATCTTCACTTATATGGTAAAGATGAAGTTAAATTTCAAAGAAAAATGGGTCATGTTACTTTAACAGGTGATGATTGTGATGAACTTATTTCAAAAGCAAATAAACTAAATTTGCTTTGATTAAGGAGGGAAGAGAGTATGGATAATAAGGTTGGAATAATTATGGGAAGTGACTCTGATTTACCAATTATGAAAGAAGCATGTGACGTATTAGAAGAATTTGGGATTAGCTATGAAATTGATATAGTATCTGCCCATCGAACACCTAACAAAATGTTTAACTATTATAAAAGAGCATTGGATTCAAATATCAAGGTTATTATAGCAGGTGCTGGAGGAGCTGCCCATCTTCCTGGAATGGTAGCTTCATTGACAGATCTTCCTGTGATAGGAGTTCCCATTAAAACTAAATCGCTTAACGGTATTGACTCATTGTATTCAATAGTACAAATGCCAAAAGGAGTGCCGGTAGCTACAGTAGCTATAAATGGTTCTGAAAATGCAGCTATATTAGCGGCTAAAATACTAGCAACTAACGATAAAAATATTCTAAATAAACTAACTGAATTTAGAAGTAATCAAAATGACCAAGTAATTAAAAAGAGTGAACAACTACAAAAACAAGGTTATCAGAATTATTTAGAAAGGATGAGAATAAGTGATTGAAAGATACCAAACTGCTGAAATGAAACAATTATGGGATTTAGAAGCTAAATTTAAGAAATGGTTAGATGTTGAAATATATGCAAGTGAAGCTTTTTCAGAGCTTGGTGAAGTCCCAAAAGAGGCCGTGTCAAAAATTCGTGAAAATGCCAAAATAGATGTATCTCGTATATTAGAAATAGAAGAAGAAACACGTCATGATGTAGTAGCTTTTACCAGATCATTATCTGAAAATATGGGTTCTGAGAAAAAATATGTTCATTATGGGTTGACTTCTTCAGATGTTGTTGATACTGCATTAGCAGCTTTAATTAAGGATGCATTATCTATTATACAAGATGAGTTAGATCAATTAATTGAGGTTTTGAAAGATAAAGCTAATGAGTATAAATATACACCCATTATAGGTCGTACCCATGGTGTTCATGCAGAACCTACCAGTTTAGGGCTTAAACTAGCACTTTTTTATGATGAGATGACTAGAAATAAAAAGCGACTAGAACAAGCAAAAGACTCAATAAGTGTAGGAAAAATATCAGGCGCTGTAGGCACTTTTGCTAATGTACCTCCCTTTGTAGAAGAATTTGTCTGTGAAAAGATGGGTTTAAAACCTGCCTTAACTTCTACACAAATTCTACAAAGAGATAGACATGCTGAAGTAATGTCTACTTTAGCTATTCTTGGTGGTACTATGGATAAAATCGCAACAGAAATTAGAAACTTACAAAAATCTGAGGTTAGAGAAGTAGAAGAACCATTTTATAAAGGGCAAAAAGGTTCTTCTGCAATGCCGCATAAACGTAATCCTGTTAATTGTGAGAAAATTTCAGGTCTTTCGAGGGTACTCAGAAGTAATGCAGTAACTGCTTTTGAAAATCAACCATTATGGCACGAACGAGATATATCTCATTCATCTGTTGAGAGGATAACTATCCCTGATAGCACTACATTAACTCATTATTTATTAAAGATATTAAAAAGAATCATTACTGATCTTCATGTCTACCCAGAAAATATGAAAGAGAATATTAATAAGACATATGGACTCGTATTTAGTCAGAGGGTACTTTTAAGATTGATTGATAAGGGGTTATCTAGAGAAGAGGCGTATGACTTAGTGCAAAAACATGCTATGAAATCCTGGGAGAATGGTAAAAACTTTAAAGATCTATTAAAAACTGATGATAAAATTCTCGAGTTATTACCTGGGGATGAGCTAGATCAGTGTTTTGATACTGATTGGTATATGAAAAATATAGACTATATTTTTAAGAGATTGGGCATCTAGCCCAATCCTCTATAAAAGGGGGATATACTATGGTAACTAAAGGTTCAATTTTGTATGAGGGGAAAGCAAAAAAAGTTTATTCACTCCAAAATAACAATCATGACAACCAATGTGTGCTTGAGTTTAAAGATGATCTTACAGCTTTTGATGGAAATTTAAAAGACTCTCGTGATGGAAAAGGAATATTAAATAACAAGATTAGTTCTCAGTTACTAAACTATTTAGAGAATCAAGGTGTATCAACTCATTTTATTAAATGTTTATCTGATCGTGAAATGCTAGTTACAAAGACTAAAATTATCCCAATAGAAGTAGTCGTTAGAAATATAGTGGCAGGTAGTTTAGTTAACAGATTAGGACTAGAAAAAGGGACTGAATTAGCGTACCCGGTAGTAGAATTTTATTATAAAGAGGATAAGCTAAAAGACCCTCTAATTAATGAACATCATGCTATAGCTATTAACCTAGCTACTTCATATCAACTAAAAGAAATGTCAAATTTAGCTTTACGCATAAACCAACTACTAAAACAATATTTTTATGATCTTAACTTAATTTTAGTTGATTTTAAATTAGAATTTGGGCGTGTATCAGGTGAAATTATTTTGTCAGATGAGATTACACCAGACACATGTCGATTATGGGATAAATTAACTAAAGAAAGTTTAGATAAAGATAACTTTAGAGAAAACAAGAGAGATGTGTTAGCTGGTTATGAAGAACTATATCAGAGAATACAAAGGAGGTTAGAAAAAGATGTTTAGAGCTCAAATCAAAGTTAATTTAAAGACTGGTGTGCTAGATCCACAGGGTGAAGCTATAAAGGATTCTTTACATTCCATGAACTTTAATGAAGTAAATGATGTTAAAGTTGGAAAACTGATTACGTTATCATTAGAAGATAATGATAGAGAACAGCTAGAAAAAAGAGTAGAACAAATGTGTGAACGTTTACTCACAAATCCAGTAATTGAAAATTACCAATACGAATTAGTGGAGGTAATGTCAAAATGAATTTTGGTATAGTTGTTTTCCCAGGCTCAACATGTGACCGAGATGCTTTTCATTTTATTAAAGATGTATTACAAGAATCAGTTACGTATTTATGGTATAAAGATAGCCTACCAAAAGAGATCGATTGTGTAATCCTTCCTGGAGGTTTTAGTTATGGTGACTATTTACGTCCTGGAGCAATTTCTGCCCATGTACCAATTATGGAAGATGTAATCAAATTTGCTAATAATGGTGGGTATGTAATTGGTATATGTAATGGTTTTCAAATATTAGTTGAATCGGGTTTACTTCCCGGAACTTTGATTCAAAATAAGCAATTAAAATTCGTCAGTAAAAGTGTTTATCTACGTGTTGAAACAACAGATACTCCTTTCACAAACCAATTAAATAAAAAAGAATCTATCTGTTTACCAATTGCCCATGGTGATGGAAATTATTATATTAGCCAAGATGAACTTAAACAGTTAGAGAGTAATAATCAAATTTTATTTAGATATGTAGATAGAAATAACGAGCCTACTAGTAATGCTAATCCGAATGGTTCAATCCAAAACATTGCCGGGATTTCAAATCTAGACAAAAATGTTTTAGGTATGATGCCTCATCCAGAACGTGCAGGTGAAAAAATACTTGGTTTAGAAGACGGGTTAAAAATCTTTAAATCTATTTTAAAACACTGGAATGAACAGGGAGGGGATAAATTTGGCTCTTACTAATATAGAATTACAGACAATTAAAAATTTACTGAAAAAAGAACCAAATGAAGTAGAACGTGGGATGTTTGAAGTGATGTGGAGTGAGCATTGTAGCTATAAAAATTCTAAACCTTTATTAAAAGAGTTACCTAGTAAAGGTGAAAACGTTATTCAAGGTCCTGGGGAGAATGCAGGGGTTATAAGTTTAGGAGATGGAGATGCTGTTGCCTTTAAAATAGAAAGTCATAACCATCCTTCTGCTATAGAACCTTATCAAGGTGCTTCAACTGGTGTTGGAGGGATAATTAGAGATGTAATCTCAATGGGAGCAAGGCCCACTGCTCTATTAAACTCTCTTAGATTTTCACCATTAAAGACTAAGAGAACAAGATATTTGTTCGGTGGAGTTGTATCAGGAATAGGGGGCTATGGAAATTGTGTAGGTGTTCCTACAGTAGCTGGTGAGGTTTATTTTGATCCTTCATACAATGAAAACCCTTTGGTGAATGCTATGTGTGTTGGTACGTTAAAAGAAGATGAACTCTATCGAGGTGAAACTGGTTCTCCTGGTAACTTATTATTATTAGTTGGGTCAAAAACCGGAAGAGATGGTATTTTAGGTGCAAGTTTTGCATCAGAAGCTTTGTCAGGTGATAATGCCTCTGATCGTCCTTCTGTTCAAGTAGGAGATCCATTTATGGGTAAGTTATTAATTGAAACATGTCAAAATCTACTTAAAACTGAATCATCTGCAATAGTGGGATTACAAGATCTAGGTGCAGGAGGATTAGTTTCAGCAGCATCAGAGATGGCTAGTAAAAGTGATATGGGAGTAACGATGGATGTTTCACAAGTTCCTTTAAGAGAAGAAAATATGACACCTTATGAAATTATGCTAAGTGAATCTCAGGAACGGATGTTGTTTATCGTGAAAGAAAGCCAAGTAGAAAGGTTAAGGGATAAAGTTAAAGAGTTAGGCTTAGATGCTTCTGTAATCGGAGAAGTTATTGAAGAAAAAAAACTTATAGTAAATAATAGAGATATTACTGTTGCGAATGTCCCCCCAAGAGCCTTAACTGACAATGTGCCAGAAAAATTACGAGAAATTAAATTTCCTCAGTATTTAACTGAACAATGGAAACAAGAGCCTCAGGTATCACAAAAACTGCAAACAATGATAACAGCAAATAATTATTCTTACGAAAATTTAATCATTAATATGCTTAACTCTCCTAATATTGGATCAAAACAATGGATTTATGAACAGTTTGATTATACTGTTGGTGCAAATACTGTTAAAGCCCCTAAAAGTAATGCTTCTGTAGTTAGACTAAAAGGAAAAAATAAAGGTATTGCCATTAACTGTGATGGCAACTCAAGATATGTTTATGCAGACCCAAAGAGAGGGGCTAAAATAGCTGTTTGTGAAGCCAGTAGAAATCTAGTAACTACTGGAGCTAAACCTTTAGGATTAACTAATTGTTTGAACTTTGGAAACCCAGAAAAACCACAAATATACTACCAGTTAGCTAATACCATAAAAGGTATGAAAGAGGCATGTGAAACTTTAGGTATACCAGTAACAGGAGGGAATGTCAGTCTTTATAATGAGGGAGAGAATGAAGATATAAAACCAACACCAGTCATTGGTATGGTAGGTTTAGTTGAAGATCTTAGTAAAATTATGTCAGCTGACTTTAAAGATGAAGGAGATATGTTAGTTTTATTAGGTGAGACATATGAAGAATTAGGTGCTTCTGAATTAGGATATCTATTAACTGAGAAAACGATAGGTCGTACACCCGAAATAGATCTGTATAAAGAACAAAATTTACAAGAGTTTATACTGAAAATAATAAATTCTGAATTAGTTAAATCCTGTGATGATTTATCTGATGGTGGATTAGCTGTTTCTCTAACGAAAAGTTGTATCCTTGGTAACATTGGTTGCACTATAGATTTACCGACAGATAAATCTATGTTGACTTGGTTATTTTCTGAAAGTCAATCTAGAGTATTAGTATCAGTTTCGAGTGACAAAGTAGATAGTTTAGTAGAATTAGCAAAAAAAGATGATATACCATCTCAGGTGATAGGGACAATTAACGAATCTAGATTATCTATAACAAAAGGTGATGAAGAGATAAATCTAGGGATAAATGATTTAAAAAATTCTTGGGAGGGAGCTATACCGTGGATTATGGATTAAAAAATCAAGATAAATTATCTGAAGAGTGCGGGGTAGTTGGTATGTTTGCTCCTGAAAAAGATGTACAAAGCTATATACATTTTGGGCTATATGCACTTCAACATCGAGGGCAAGAGAGTGCTGGCATATCAATTAGTGATGGATCAGATATAAAAACTAAAAAAAAAATGGGTCTAGTTAGTGAAGTTTTCCAAGGAGATACTCTAGAGAACCTTTCAGGTTATAATGCTATAGGGCATGTTCGTTATTCAACAGAAGGTGATAGCTCAGTTACTAATGCACAACCATTGACCATAACCTGTAAGCTAGGTAAGATTTCTATTGTTCATAATGGAAACCTAAAAAATGCTAAAGGGTTAAGAAAAAGATTAGAAGAGGAAGGTACAATTTTTCAGACTACTACTGATAGCGAGATATTAGCACACTTGTTAGCTAAATCAAGCTATAACAATATAATAGATGGGCTAAAAGAAGTAGCATCAATGATGAAAGGTGGATACACTTTTTTACTAATGACTACAGATAGACTCATTGCTTTTAGGGATGCTCATGGATTTAGACCATTATCACTAGGAAAGGTTGATGGTGGTTATGTTCTTTCTTCTGAAACATGTGCTTTTGATACTATAGGAGCAGAATATGTGAGAGATATTTCACCTGGAGAGATGGTAGTGATAGATAAACAAGGTATTACGAGTACAACTTTATTAGAGCCGAAAGATCCTTCTCTTTGTATATTTGAATACATTTATTTTGCTCGTCCTGATAGTAATTTAATTGGTAAAAATGTTCATTTAGTAAGAAAAGAACTAGGGAAAGAACTAGCAAAAGAAAGCAACATTACAGCAGATATAGTTTCTGGTGTTCCTGATTCAAGTCTTTCTGCAGCGTCAGGAGTTGCAGAAGCTCTTAATCTTCCATATGAAATGGGACTTATTAAAAATCGGTATATTGGTAGAACATTTATTAAGCCAAATCAAGAAATGAGAGAGTTGGGGGTACAAGTTAAACTAAACCCAGTTAATGCTACAGTGTTTGGGAAAAGAATTATATTAGTAGATGATTCAATTGTTCGAGGTACTACTATTACTAACATTATTAAGACATTGAGAGATGCTGGAGCTAAAGAAGTGCATATACTGATAAGTTCACCACCAGTGAAATTTCCTTGCTATTATGGTATTGATACATCTTCTTGCGGTGAGTTGATTGCATCCAAACTTAATGTTGAAGAAATAAGAACAGAAATTGGTGCTGATAGTTTACAGTTTTTAAGTATCCAAGGAATGGTTAGGGCAGTTGAACGTGTGCCTGGGTTAAATGAAAATACAGGTTATTGTTTGGCCTGTTTTAATGGAGAATATCCTGTAACAGAGGAGGACTAATATGGGTGATAACTATAAAAGTGCCGGGGTGGATATTGAAAAAGGTAATAAAATAGCACAAAATATCCAAAATATCGCCACTGATACAATAGAAAATACTGATAACGCAGAAATTTTATCGGGTGTAGGTGGTTTTGGTGCTCTATTTCAACTAAAAGCAAACTACCAAGATCCAGTGTTTGTAACCTCTACTGATGGGGTTGGAACAAAACTGAAGCTTGCTAAAAAAGCTGGTATTTTTGATACCATAGGTATAGATTTAGTAGCCATGTGTGTAAATGATATTTTAGTACAAGGTGCTAAACCACTTGTTTTTTTAGATTATTTAGCTATGGATAGCTTAAATGAACAAACTATTCAAAAAGTTTTAAGTGGAATTACGAAAGGTTGTAGTCAAGCTAGATGTAGTCTTGTTGGCGGAGAGACTGCAGAAATGCCTGGCTTTTATCAAAATGATTTGTTTGATCTAGCTGGCTTTACTGTTGGTGTAGTTGAAAAAAAAGATATGGTAGATGGTTCAGATATAAAATCAGGTGATCTAATATTAGGTATTAGCTCTTCGGGGATTCATAGTAACGGATACTCCCTTGTAAGAAAAACCTTATTAAAAGAAGAAGGTGGCAAATTTTGTTTAGATGATACACCAGATGAACTTGAAAATTCTCTTGAAGAAGAGCTTTTGAAACCAACTAAAATTTATGTAGACTTAGTGCACTCGATTTTAGAACAATCTAATGTGACTGGTATGGCTCATATTACTGGTGGAGGCTTATATGATAATATAAGTCGTGTGCTATCTAATAACTGCGCTGTCAGAGTATCTAGACAAAAAGTTAGAAGTTTAACTAAACCAATTTTTGATTTAATTCAAAAATCAGGGAAAATTACAGAAAAAGAAATGTTTCAAACCTTCAATATGGGAGTTGGGTTTGTTTTAATACTACCGAGAGAAGAAGCGCATGAAGCTAAAAAAATGCTTGATGATAAAGGGGAACAGGCAGAGATTATAGGTGAGGTGATTGAAAAAAGGCAAGAACTCCAGGGTGTGATTATGGATGATTAACCCTCAATTTGCTGTTTTCGCTTCTGGATCAGGTACTATCTTTCAAGATATAATTGATGCATATAAAAAAGGCGAAATTCCCGGGGAGCTTTCTGTATTAATAACAGACAAACCTAATTGTTTAGCTAGACAAAGAGCTATAAGAGAAGGTATAGCCACAAAAGTTTTTTCAATTAAAGATTATGGTGAAAAAGAAGTTATGGACAGAGAAATGGTAACATATCTTCAGGCAAATCAAATTGAGTATATAGTACTAGCAGGTTATATGAAAATTCTATCTTCTTATTTTATAAGAAACTATCAAAATTGTATTATAAATACACATCCTTCTCTTTTACCATCTTTTAAAGGGTTAAATGCAGTACAAAAAGCGTACGATTATGGGGTTAAAGTAACAGGGTGTACAGTGCATTTTGTAACAGAGAAAATGGATGAGGGACCGATATTACTACAAAAAGAAGTGAATGTTTTACCCGATGATACTGTAGAATCTTTAACAGAAAAAATAAAAGAACAGGAACGTAAGTTAATAGTAAAAGCACTTAAAGCACTATTATTAAACCAAATAACGGAAACAAGAAATCAGAGGTGGGTGATGACAGAATGAAAACGAAAGTTTCTAGAGTTTTAATTAGTGTATATGATAAATCTAATGTACTTAATCTTGCAAAAACTCTTGAAGCTTGTGGGACGGAAATCATATCAACTGGAGGCACTCTAAAATATTTGCAAGATAATGGTGTAGATGTTAGGGGTGTAGAAGATATAACAGGTTATCCTGAAATCCTTGGTGGTCGTGTGAAAACTCTACATCCTAAGATACATGGTGGAATCTTAGCGAAACAAGGCACAGAACCTGAATTGAAAGATCTAGATATAAAACTTTTTGATCTTATTGTTGTTAATCTATATCCATTTAATGAAGTTATAAAACAAACTAATGTGTCCCTAGACGAAATTATAGAAAATATAGATATAGGAGGCCCGACATTAATTAGAGGGGCTGCTAAGAATTGGAATAGAGTAACAGCTTGTGTTGATCCAAAAGATTACAATAAGTTAATAGAGGAATTAACTGAAAACCAAGGAATTTCAGAAGAACTCAGAAAATATTTAGCCAAAAAAGCATTTAGCCATACAGCTTATTACGATTCAGTTATTGCAGAATATTTAAACGGAGATTATAACTTAGAATTGCCTGATATTAATTCTTTATCGAAAAAAGACTTAAAGTATGGAGAAAACCCACACCAAAAAGCAGTATTTTTAGAAGATCCAAATAGGTCTTTTATTCAGCACCAGGGAGATACCTTATCTTATAATAATTTAGTTGATATTGATGCCTCACTAGAATTAGTATCAGAGTTTAACTCTAAAGCATGTGTAGCAATTAAACATACTAACCCGTGTGGTGTGGGTGTATCTACCGATATATTGACAGCCTTTGAAAAAGCATATGCTGGTGATCCTGTGAGTATTTTTGGTGGGATAGTTGCCTTTAATGATCAGGTGACTGAAAAGTTAGCACAAAAAATTACGTCTATATTCTTAGATGTTGTTATATCTCCATCTTTTACAAAAGAGGCACTAGAAGTTTTAGCAAAAAAACCTAGATTAAAGGTTATAGAAACTAAAGTAGATAAGACTAAAGCAAAACAAATAAGAACTGTATCTTTTGGTTATTTAGTTCAAGAAAAAAATATAAAAATCTCTCCATTAGATAGTTGGAATCTAATGACAGGACCAAAAGTATCAGATGATCAGTTATCTGATTTAGTAGTGGCTGAAAAAGTTGTAAAACATGTGAAGTCAAATGCAATCGTTGTAGTAAAAGATGGTCAAACATTAGGAATTGGAGCGGGTCAAATGAATCGTATTACAGCAAGTAAGCTTGCTTTAGAGCATGCGGGAGAGCATGCAAATGGAAGTGTGTTAGCATCAGATGCATTTTTCCCGTTTGATGATGTTGTGAAAAAGTGTGAAGAATATGGAGTTTCATGTATTATTCAGCCTGGTGGGTCTAAACGTGATCAAGATTCCATAAAAGCAGCTTCTGATGCTGGGATTTCAATGTTTTTTACAGGTGTACGTCATTTTAAGCACTAAAGAGTGGGGGGATGACTTTTGAAAGTATTAGTTGTAGGTTCTGGAGGGCGAGAGCACGCACTTGCCTGTAAGCTATCAGAGAGTAATCAGGTTTCTGAGATTTTTGTTGCTCCCGGTAACTATGGTACACAACAGGAAAGTAAATGTACAAATGTAAACATTGCTGAAACAGATATTGAGAGTTTAGTATCTTTTGCTAAAAAAAACGAAATAAACTTAACAGTTGTTGGACCTGAACTACCCCTATCATTAGGGATAGTAGATTATTTTCAAAGAAATAATTTGAAGATCTTTGGACCAACTAAAGAAGGAGCAAAAATTGAAACTAGTAAGTGGTTTGCTAAAACTTTGATGTTAGAAAATAATATACCAACTGCTAAAGCTTGCTATTTAGATGGTAGTAAAGGTATAGATAATATGGAGATAAATAAAGGAAGTAAATTTTTATCTGAAATGACACCACCTTATGTTGTAAAAGCTGATGGATTATATTCAGGAAAAGGTGTTGTAGTAACTAATGATTATAACGAAGCTTTAAATACTATAAAAAAATTTTTATCTGAACAGATGAATGTTGTGTTAGAAGAATACCTAGAGGGAGAAGAAATATCCCTTCTTGCTTTTACTGATGGAAACAAAGTGCTTCCTTTACTTCCAAGTCAAGACTATAAAAGAGCTTATGATAATGATCAAGGACCTAATACAGGAGGAATGGGAGCGTATGCACCTGTTTCTAAAATTTCAAAAGAGTTTATTAGAGAAGTAACTGATAGTATTTTAGAGCCAACTATTAAATCCATGGATAATAAAGGAATTAGCTATCATGGTGTATTATATGCAGGATTAATACTAACTGAAACGGGACCTAAAGTTTTAGAATATAATGCAAGGTTTGGTGATCCAGAAACTCAAACTATTTTACCGTTACTTTCTTCTGATCTGTATGAAATTCTAGAAGAAGTAGCAAATGGTAAAATTATCAAGGATAATTTGGAATGGAAAGAACAAAGAGCAGTTTGTGTTGTCTTGGCTTCTAGGGGTTATCCTAAAGAATATAAAAAAGGTTTCACTATTGATTACCCATCTATACAAGATTCTAATGTAAAAATATACTTAGCAGGTGTAAGTTCTAGTAATAGTAGTCCAGTTACTTCTGGAGGAAGAGTTATAAGTGTTACTGGTATCGATGAAACAATTGCAAAGGCTAGATGTGAAGCTTATAAAAATGTGAACAAAATTGAATACTTTGGTAAACAGTTCCGTGGTGATATTGCCCTGACAACTTTAAAATGATAAAATACCAATGGGTGTAAACTGATATTTAGTAAAAGGATTGCTAATGAGTTGTCCTGATAGCCACGGGGGTGATTGTAATTCGTAAGATAAGAGGAGAATTTTTAGATCAATTTTTTGAAGCAATCTTAAGCCTTGAAACTGTAGATGAATGTTATGAGTTTTTTGAAGATGTGGCGACTGTAACGGAAGTTAAAGCTTTGGCTCAAAGATTTCATGTTGCAAAAATGTTGAAAGAGGGTTATACTTATCAAGATATTGAAGATAAAACAGGTGCTAGTACTGCAACTATAAGTCGAGTAAAAAGATTCTTACATTACGGTGCTGGTGGTTATGACATTGTGTTAAAAAGAATTGGAAAACAAGAAACAGAAGACAATGATAATTAGGAAGAGTAATCTCGTATTACTCTTCCTAATTTCGTTAAGGTGGGTGGTAAAAGATGGTGATAGACTTAAATTCTTTAAATACTGAACAATCTGAAGCTGTTAAGGCAACAGAAGGACCAGTACTGATTTTAGCTGGTGCAGGTAGTGGAAAAACTAAAGTGTTAACTTATCATGTTGCATATTTAATTTCTAATAAAAAAGTTCATCCTGAGAGTATATTAGCTTTAACATTTACAAATAAGGCAGCAAAAGAAATGAAAGAACGAATAAATGACCTAGTAGAAGATTCACCCCCAACATGGGTGTCAACCTTTCACGCTACTTGTGTTCGAATTTTGCGTCGTGAAATTGATCTACTAGGTTATGGTAAAGACTTTTTGATCTATGACGCTAGAGATAAAACTAAAATAGTTAAAGATATAATTTCCGAGCTAAACTTAGATAATAAACGTTATCCTCATCAAGCTGTATCTAGAAAGATAAGTAACATAAAAAATAACTTACAAAGTTCTTCAAATTTATATTACCCTTATGATCAAATCTATGAATCATATCAGAAATGTTTAAGAAAAGAAAATGCATTAGATTTTGATGATCTACTTGTACAAACTATAGAACTGTTTGAAAAGTTTCCTGATAGACTACAATATTATCAAAATAAATTCCAACATATTTTAGTTGATGAGTTTCAGGATACTAACCCCGCCCAAAATCATCTCATCACATTATTGTCGCCACCTCAGGAAAATGTTTTTGTTGTAGGTGATGATGATCAATCAATCTATCTATTCCGTGGTGCTGATGTAACTAATATATTAGATTTTGAAAAGAAGTTTCCTGATACTAAAGTTATCAAACTAGAAAGAAATTATCGTTCAACTAAGACTATTTTAGAGGCTGCTAATCAAGTAGTGGTTAAAAACCCACAAAGAAAATCAAAAAAATTATGGACAGAAAATAATGATGGAGAACTATTAAAGTCTTATCAAGGAGTAGATGAACGAGATGAAGCTCAATTTATAGCTAATGAAATTAGAACTAACAGGCATCAATTACCATTAATGGCTGTTTTGTATAGAACTAATGCACAATCTCGTGTATTAGAGGATATATTTCGAAGAGAAGGAATTTCTTATACTGTAGTTGGTGGATCTGGTTTTTATGATAGAAAAGAAGTAAAGGACATTATGGCTTATTTAATGGTGATACAAACGCCAAAAGCAGATAGCCAGTTAGAACGTATTATTAATGAACCAAAACGTGGAATAGGTAAGACAACTGTAGAAAAGATTAAAAATTATGCTAATAGAAATGGGTTATCTTTTTATGACTCATTATTAGAGATAGATTTCGTGGAAGTTAGTAAGCGTGCTCAAAATTCTGTGAAAAAGTTTGTTGATTTAATTACTAATTTTCAGCTAATGCGGGAATACTTAACTGTTAGAGAACTAGTCGAGGAAGTAGCAGAAAAAACCGGGTATCTAGAGACATTAAGGTCACAAAACAATAGAGAAGCACAGAATAGAATTGATAATATTAAAGAAATTTACTCTTTAGCAAAAGATTTTGAAGCTGAAGGTGGCGAAACATTACAAGAGTTTTTAGCTCATACCACACTTCTTGGTGATGTAGATACTTGGGAAGATGAAAATCAAGCAGAAGTAGTGATGATGACTCTTCACAGTGCTAAAGGTTTAGAGTTTCCGGGTGTATTTCTAACAGGACTAGAGGAAGGTGTGTTTCCTCATGTAAGGTCTTTTGACAATGAAGCGTCAATGGAAGAAGAAAGACGTCTGTGTTATGTTGGAATTACTAGAGCAGAACAAGTCCTGTATCTAACTTGGTGTGAACAACGTACAATGAATGGTATGACTAGAATGCATACACCATCAAGGTTTATAAATGAAATTGATACCGAATTAATTGAAGGACAAAATGAATCAGATAATAATTTATCATCTGATGCTATTTCTAAAACAAGATCAGAAACTGTTCAAAACGACAGTACATTTATGAATTCAAGAACTAAAAGCATAGCTAATGAAGTATTTGAATCTGGAGATAAGATCTCCCATAAAAAATGGGGCGAGGGTAAAGTGGTAGAGGCACAAAAAGCAGCTGGTGATTGGATTTTAACAGTATCATTCCCAGGGGTAGGTACTAAAAGATTAGCAGCTGGTGTTGCACCGATTAAAAAAATATAGTGAGGTGTGACCGTTGAATAAAACTGATGTCGTAGAACGAATACAAAAACTAAGAGAAAAACTTGAACACCACAATTATAGATATTATGTGTTAGATGATCCAGAGATTTCAGATAAAGAATATGACTCACTCATGAACGAGTTAATTCAACTTGAAGAATCTAACCCGGAAATGAAATCATCAGATTCTCCGACTCAAAGAGTCGGAGGGGAACCCGTAGATAAATTTTCTAGGGTCCCACATGAAATCCCTATGTTAAGTTTAGATAATGCTGAAAGTCAGAAAGAGTTGCTTGAGTTTCATAATCGTATAACAAAAAATATTCCAGTAAATGATATTGCCTATGTAGCCGAATTGAAGATCGATGGACTTGCCTTGTCACTAAAGTATGAATCTGGTAAATTGGTTCAAGGTGCAACTCGAGGTGATGGTTCAGTGGGAGAAGATATAACACCTAATGTAAAAACTGTTGGTTCAATACCACTTAAATTAAGTAAAAACGTTAATTTAGAAGTTAGAGGCGAGGCATTTATGCCTAAGAAATCTTTTTCTCGACTTAATAAAGAAAAAGAAAAACAAGAAGAACGTTTATTTGCTAACCCTAGAAATGCTGCTGCTGGCTCCTTAAGGCAACTAAACCCTAAGGTTGCTGCAAAAAGAGATCTAGACTTTTTCGCTTATAGTGTAGCTAATATTGAAGGTGAAGAGATAGATAGTCATTTTGATTCATTGCAATTATTAAAACAATTAGGATTTAAACTAAACCCTTATATCACTAGTTGTAAATCTATTGAAGAAGTAATCACATATTGTGAAAAATGGCAAGAAAAAAGAGAAGAACTACCTTATGAAATAGATGGAGTAGTAATAAAATTAGATAGTTTTTCTCAACAAGAAATGCTAGGTGCTACTTCTAAAAGTCCACGATGGGCGATTGCGTATAAATTTCCTGCAGAACAAGCTGTTAGTAAAATTAAAAATATATTTATTAATGTTGGTAGAACAGGAGCTTTAACTCCTGTAGCTGAATTAGAACCAGTTACAGTAGCAGGTTCTGTAGTACAACGAGCAAGCCTTCACAATGAAGATATTTTAACACAAAAAGATGTCAGAATCGGTGATAAAGTTATAATACAAAAAGCAGGAGATATTATACCTGAAGTTGTTTCAGTAAAAAAACAAGAGAGACAAGGAACAGAAGAAAAGTTTCAATATCCAAAATCGTGTCCTGTGTGTGAATCCACAGCAAAAAGAATTGATGATGAAGCCGTTCTTAGATGTGTAAACCCTACATGTCCTGCACAAGCAAAAGAAAAAATTATTCATTTTTGTTCTAGGGATGCTATGGATATTGAAGGACTTGGAACCAAAGTAGTCGAAAAGTTATATTCTGAAGGTATAATAAAAGATGTAGCTGATCTTTACTTTATTGAATCAAAAGACCTTTTGCAACTTGAGAGGTTTGGTGAAAAGTCAGCTAACAATTTGATTATTGCTATTCAATTGAGTAAACAAAACCCATTAAATAGGTTACTTTATGGTCTAGGTATAAGATTAGTTGGTAAACGTGCAGCACAGATATTAGCAAGTGAATTTAAAGATCTAGAAGTTATCAAAAATGCTACTAAAGAAGAACTTGTATCTATTAGAGATATCGGAGAAAAAATGGCAGAGAGTATTGTAGAATTTTTCAATTTAAAGAATACAGAAGTTTTGCTAGCTAGATTGAAAGAGGCTAGTGTAAACTTTACAGAATTAAATGAAGCACACGAGCAAATAGATGATAATGAATTTACCGATAGAACGGTAGTTATTACTGGAAACTTCGAAAAACACAGTAGAAAAGAATTAACTAGTATGTTAGAGCAAAGGGGTGCAAAAGTTACTGGGTCAGTAAGTAAAAACACTGACTTTTTATTGGTTGGTAATAACCCTGGTTCTAAGTATGATAAAGCAAGAGAGCTAGGTGTAGATATTTTAGATGAAGAGAAGTTATTAGAAAAATTAGAGAGAGAGTAATTTAGTCAGGAGGTGACCTTTTTGAAAGTTACTAAGGAAGATGTATATCATGTAGCTAAATTAAGTCAGCTAGAAATTGATGAAAACGAAGTGGAGATGTTTAAAGATCAGCTTTCTCAGATTCTAGACTGGCAAGGTAAGCTTGATGAGCTAGAGTTAGAAGGGCTTTTCCCTACAGTCCATGCTCTAAATATGAAAAATGTAACAAGAGAAGATAAAGAACGTCCTTCCTTATCTAATGAGAAAGCTCTAGAAAATGCTCCTGAAAAGGAAGGAAACTACTTTAAAGTTCCAAGAATAATCGAATGAGTTGGAGGAGTGATGCCATGAAACTCTATCAATTAACTTTACAAGAAGCAAAGAAAGGTTTAGAGCAAGGAGAGTTTACTTCAGAAGAATTAGTTTCTTCAGTATTTGAAAGAATCGAAGAAACAGATAGTGATATTAAAGCTTTTGTAACATTGACTAAAGAAAAAGCATTAGAAAAAGCTAGAGAGATTGATAAAAAAAGAAAAAATGGTGAAAAAGTAGGACCATTAGCAGGGATACCTGTAGCAATAAAAGATAATATGTGTACAGAAGAGGTTCTTACAACATGCTCTTCTAAAATATTAGAAAACTATGTTCCACCATATAATGCCACAGTAGTTAACAAATTATCTGAAGCAGGTGCTATAATGGTAGGGAAAACTAATATGGATGAGTTTGCTATGGGGTCATCTACTGAAAACTCTGCTTTTTACACCACTAAAAACCCTTGGGATCTAAAGAAAGTACCTGGTGGTTCGAGTGGAGGTTCATCTGCTAGTGTTGCCACAGCTCAAGTGCCTTTAGCTTTAGGCTCTGATACAGGAGGTTCTATTAGACAACCAGCATCGTTTTGTGGTGTAGTTGGTATGAAACCCACATATGGTCGAGTATCAAGGTATGGTCTAGTAGCTTTTGCTTCCTCACTAGATCAAATTGGTCCTTTTACTAGAACTGTAGCTGATACAGCAGAGGTACTAGATGTTATTTCTGGTAACGATCCTATGGATTCAACTTCTGTAGACTTAGAGGTACCAAAGCACACTGATTACTTAGATAAAGATATTTCTGAATTAAAAATTGGCTTACCTAAAGAATATTTTGAACTTGTTGATGATGAGGTAAGAACATTAGTTAATTCTGGTATAGATAAGCTTCGAGATGACGGAAGTGAGTTTAGTGAGGTATCTTTACCTACTACAGAGCAAGCTTTAAATGCATATTATTTGATAGCACCAGCTGAAGCTTCAAGTAATTTAGCACGTTATGATGGCGTGCGTTATGGAAATCGATTTGCTACTTCTGACTTAAAAACAATGTATACTGAGTCTAGAAAAGAAGGACTTGGAGATGAAGTTAAGAGAAGAATTATGCTCGGAACTTATGCTTTAAGTGCAGGGTATCATGATGCTCTTTATTTAAAGGCTCTTAAGGTTAGAAGTTTAATTAAAGAAGAGTTTGATAAGGTGTTCTCAGAGTGTGATGTTTTAATAGCACCAACCACACCAACACCTTCTTTTGAAGAAGGTGCTAATGATGATGATCCTTTAACAATGTACAAAAATGATATTTGTACTGCTCCGATTAACTTAGCAGGACTTCCTGCAGTTTCTATACCTTGTGGCTTTATTGAAGGACTGCCTATTGGAATTCAGGTGATCGGAAAACCATTTGATGAAGGAACAGTAATCCAAGTTGCAGATCGTTTAGAAAAACTATTGCAAGTCACACCAAAAACACCCCAACAGGGTTCTAATAGCTAAGGGGGGAAGATAGTATGAGTAAATATGAAACTGTCATAGGTCTAGAAGTACACGCAGAATTGTCAACTGAAACAAAAATCTTTTGTGGCTGTTCAACTAAGTTTGGTGAAGAGCCTAACTCAAATGTATGTCCGATATGTCTAGGTATGCCTGGAACATTACCAGTATTAAATAAAAGAGCTTTAGAGCTTGCTATGAAAGCTGGGCTTGCTCTTAACTGTGAAATAGCCGACTATAGTAAATTTGATAGGAAAAATTATTTTTATCCTGATTTACCAAAAGCTTATCAAATTTCTCAATTTGATTTACCAATTTGTAAGGATGGTTATTTAGATATCACTGTAAATGGTGAACAAAAACGTGTTAGGATTAACAGGATTCACATGGAAGAAGATGCCGGAAAGTTAGTGCATTCTGGAGGTGAAGGTTCACTAGTTGATATCAATAGAGCAGGAGTTCCATTAATAGAGATCGTTACAGAACCTGATATTAGTTCTCCAGAAGAGGCTAAAGCTTATTTAGAAGCGCTAAAAGCCATTTTACAATATACAGATGTATCAGATTGTAAAATGGAAGAAGGAAGCTTACGCTGTGATGCAAATGTTTCAATTAGAGAGAAAGGCTCAACAGAGTTTGGAACAAAGACAGAAGTGAAAAACATGAATTCTTTCAGAGCTGTAGAAAGAGCTTTGAAATTTGAGGTTGAGCGTCAAATTGACGAAGTTGAAGCTGGAGAGTCCATTGTACAAGAAACTAGAAGATGGGATGAAGGACGTGGAATTACTGTTTCTATGCGCTCAAAAGAAGAAGCTCATGACTATAGATATTTCCCGGACCCAGATCTAGTACCACTTGCTGTTACTGAAGAACATGTAGAGAAAGTACGTTCAGAGATCCCTGAACTACCTAATGAGAAAAAGCAAAGGTTTATGGATGAATTTCAGTTATCAGAATATGATGCTTCTGTAATTACAGGAGATAAATCGTTAGCTGAGTTTTTCGATAAATGTGTAGAAAGCTATAATGAACCTAAAAAAGTTGCTAACTGGGTTATGGGAGAAGTTTCTCGAGTTTTAAATGAAGATCAGTTAGATATTGAAGAAACTAATATTGATTCTGATAAGATGGTTGAGTTATTAAAATTAGAAAATGAAGGTACTATAAGTAGTAAGATTGCCAAAGAAGTTTTTGATGATATGTATCTAACTGGTAAATCTCCTAAAGCTATAGTTGAAGAAAAAGGTTTAGTTCAAATCAGTGATACTTCTGAACTAGAAGGGATCATTGATGAGGTGATCAGTGAAAATCCTGGAGCTGTGGAAGACTATCACAGTGGTAAGAAAAAAGCTATGGGCTTTTTAGTAGGTCAAATTATGAAAAAGACTAAAGGTAAAGCAAATCCACAAAAAGTTAATGAATTACTACAAGTAAAGTTATAACTATGTATGTAATAGAAAGTTGATCTCTGTAAGTAGGGATCAACTTTTTTTTATAATTCTCATAAAGTTACAAAACATTATTTACCCATATTCAAAATAAATCGAGTGTCAAAATATGACATAATATCTGAAAATTAAAACTTTTTATTAATGTTAAGAAAATTTTTACTTAATATTTTCTTAAATTAATACCTTTGTTATAATTATGATGTAATAATAGTTGTTAATATCGTACGAGCTTTTCTAGTTTACAGAAATTAGAAAAAGCAATATTAATTCAAAAGGATGGTGTTTAAATGAAAAATTTTGGACTTATTCCTAGGTTAGTTGTTGCTATCATTTTAGGAACCCTGACAGGTTTTTTCTTACCAGATTGGGTTGGGAATACTCTTTTTACTTTATCTAGTATTTTCGGTGAACTTTTAGATTACGTAGTACCTTTGATCATCTTAGCTTTTATTATCCCAGGTATTGCTGAATTAGCAGAACGTCCTGGCAAAATGCTTGGCGCTGCAGCAGGCTTAGCTTATATATCTACTGTTGTAGCAGGAATTATAGCTTTTTTTGTAGCAGTTTTAATTATACCGAGCTTAGCACCTGATATTATTCAAGTTGAAGAAGATGCTGGTTTATCAACTTTTATTGATTTAGAAATTCCAGTAGCTATGGAAATTATGACTGCATTAGTAACAGCTTTTATATTTGGAATTGGTGTTAACTATATTAAAAATGTTAAAGGCAATAAAACAATCTATAATTTAGTGTTAGAGTTTCGAGAAATAGTACGCCTTTTCATAGAAAAGGTTATTATACCGTTTCTTCCACTCTTTATTGCAGGTATATTTGCTGATATGGCTGCTGAAGGAACAGTCTTTGAAACATTAGGGTTGTTTGCACCACTATTTTTATTGGTAATAGGATTACAAATTGTGTTTTTAATTTTACAATTTACAGTAGCTAATCGGCTAATGCCAGAAAACCGAATATTTCAGAGCTTAAAGAAGATGATCCCAGCATATACTACCGCTATAGGAACTGTTTCGAGTGCAGCTACTATGCCTATCACTTTAAAAAGTGCTAAGTCTTTAAAGGTGCCAGAAAAAGTAGCTGATTTCGTAGTACCTTTAGGAGCTACTATTCATCTATCTGGGAGTACAATTGCCATAACTATAAGTGCAGTTACCGTTCATGTACTTCATATTGGGACACCTGAATTTTTTTCTTTTTTACCTTTTATACTGATGTTAGGTGTAGTTATGATTGGAGCTCCGGGAGTTCCTGGAGGAGCTGTTATGGCAGCAATGGGTCTTTTAAGTAGTATGTTAGGATTTGGAGAGACAGAACAGGCACTTATGATTGCAATTTATATGGGACAAGATCCTTTTGGAACTGCTTGCAATATAACTGGTGATGGTGCTAATACAATTATTATTAGCTCTTTAACAAAAAACAAGGACAACTAAAATTAATATATTACACAAGAAGAGCCGTTATAGGCTCTTTTTGTGTATATAGGTTTAGTACATATTTTCGCAAAAAAAAGAACATTTATAATGTTAAAATTCGACAGAACATTCAACTAATTTGTGATATAAAGTACTAGAATATCATAAAAAGGAGGGTTTACATGAAAAAAATGGCTCTTATTCCCAGGTTAATTATCGCGATTATTGTAGGTACTATTATTGGACTTTATTTTCCAGAAGGTGTAGGTAATTTTCTGTATACTTTATCTAGTCTATTTGGAGAATTATTGTTTTATATTGTTCCATTAATCATTTTAGCTTTCATTATACCAGGTATAGCAGAGCTTGCTGAAAGTCCTGGAAAGATGCTTGGTGCTACAGCTGGGTTAGCATATTTGTCTACTATTGTAGCAGGTACTATAGCATTTTTTGTAGCTATGTTAATTATTCCAGGTCTTGCTCCAGATATTATGGAAGTTGAAGAAGGTGCTGGCTTATCAACATTTATTGATATTGAAGTACAGCCTATAATGGAAATTATGACCGCATTAGTTACGGCCTTTATATTTGGAATTGGAGTTAACTACCTTAAAAATGTTAAAGGCAATAGAACAATTTATAATTTTGTGATGGAGTTTAGAGAAGTGGTTAGGTTAGTTATTCAAAGAGTAATTATCCCTTTACTTCCACTTTATATAGCAGGAATTTTTGCAGATATGGCAGCAGAAGGTACAGTATTTACAACTTTAGGTCTATTTGCACCTTTATTTGCCCTTGTAATTGGACTTCAAATAGTATACTTGGTACTACAATTTACAATAGCAAATCGTTTAGTACCTGAGAACCCTATATTCGGTAGTTTGAAAAAAATGATTCCAGCTTATACAACAGCGTTAGGTACAATTTCAAGTGCTGCAACTCTTCCTGTTACTCTTAGAAGCGCTAAAACCTTAAAAGTACCTGAAAAAGTGGCAGATTTAGTAGTACCTTTAGGAGCAACTATTCACTTAGCTGGGAGTACAATTGCACTAACAATTAGTGCTGTTACAGTATACCTGTTACACATCGGTACACCAGACTTTTTAACATTCCTTCCGTTTATAATGATGTTAGGAGTTGTTATGATTGGTGCACCAGGGGTTCCTGGTGGTGCAGTAATGGCAGCATTGGGTCTTTTATCAACTATGTTAGGTTTTGGTGAAACAGAACAAGCTCTTATGATTGCAATTTATATGGGTCAAGATGCTTTCGGTACTGCCTGTAATGTAACAGGTGATGGTGCTAACTCTATAATCATTAGTGCTCTTGCTAGAAAAGTAGAAGGAAAAGAAACTACAAGTAGTGAAGAAACAACTTATGAAGCCTAAATGTTTATAGCTAAATTAGAGATAAAAAGCAGCTCATATACTAGGGCTGCTTTTTATCATGCTATGAATTTAATTTTATTAACTTTTTAAAATATGAAGTATAATTTTGATTCTAGTATAATTTTCATTCAAGGAAATGCCGAAGAGTTGCCTTATAAAGACGCATCTTTTGATGTAGTATATCATTTTGGGGGAATAAACTTCTTTAATAGCAAGAAGGCTATTCTTGAAAGGTTCGAGTAACTAAACCTAGAGCTAAGATTTATATAGGAGATGAAACAGAAGAAGTGGTTAAGAAACAACTGTCATTGTTAGATAGACTTTTTAAACTACCAGATCCTGATAAAAATCCAGATAAATATAAAGCACCTGTGGATATGATACCAGATGGCATGGAAAACGTGATTGGTCGAAAACTATGGAATAATAGAATATATCTTATTTCTTCAAAAGCCTAAGCAAATAAATTAAATATAAAATCACATCCTTGTTAGGCCAAAAATAAAAAGAGATGTAGCGCATTTATTCTGTTACACCATATGTGATCCTTTAGATTTTTATATAAATAGAATAAATAAAAGCATTGAAAACACAGTTTATTCTTTAGTTTTTTTATCTTCTTCTATATCCTTTATTGTTTTTCCTGGCGGTACATTTAATAGTCTACTTTTTGGCTCATAAAGCTTTTGTGAAGGCCATACGCTATGTTGTCCTGCTAAAATATAACTAATAATGCAAGTCATAAAGAAATATGTAGCTCCTTGACCTTGAAAACTTTCAACACTAAATATAAAAGCAGTTATAGGAACATTAGTACCACCACAAAAAACTGATATTAAACCTAGTGCAGCTAAAAAAGAAGTAGGTAAACCTATAATAGGAGATAAAGTGTTTCCTAAGGTGGCACCTATAAAAAAAAGAGGTATTACTTCCCCTCCTCGAAATCCACTTCCCATAGTAATGGCAGTAAATAAAATTTTAGCTAAAAAAGCCAAAGGAGAGATTTGCCCAACAAAAGCCTCGTCTAAGAACGGTAATCCCCTTCCTAGATAATCTCTAGTTCCTATTATATAGACTAACGCAACTATTAGAGTTCCTCCGATAAAGCCTCGCAACATTAAGTTTTTTAAGTACTTACGAGAATATTTTTCGATTCCATGTCGCATCTGACTATATAAAATGCTAGCCAAAGCCAAAACAATCGACAATACTATTACTTTATCGAGAGTAATAGTATCGATAGGTGGAACACTTTTTATAACGTGATGTTCGTGTTGTACCCCCAAAGTAATTGTGACAAAATGCCCTGTAAAACTACCTATAAAACAAGGTATCAATCCCTCATATTTAAATTTTCCTTGGGATACTACTTCCATTCCCATAATTGTTCCTGCTAGCGGTGTTCCAAAAGCTGATCCAAAAGCTGCACTGATCCCTGTCATAAGAAAAATTTTACGGTCAATAAAATCAATATTAAAAAACCTAATAACTGATTCAGCTATGCTACCTCCCATTTGTATGGCCGCTCCTTCCCTTCCAGTCGACCCTCCTAGTAAGTGAGTAATGAAAGTTGATATAAAAACTATTGGCCCCATTCTAAGGGGTAATCCTCCCTGCCCATAATGAACATGTTCATAGACTAAATTATTCCCTTTTCCGGAACCTTGGCCAAGCTTTGTATATATAAATCCTATAATAAGCCCTCCTATGGGAAGTAACAGTATTAATTGTGGGTTTTCAAATCGCACCTCTGTCAACAAATCATTAACATTCAAAAGTAATGCTGATGTTGAACCTACAAAAACTCCTATAATACTTCCTAAAAAACCCCAGTTAATCAATATTATAACAAAACTTTTATAGCTTTTTTTAATTTCTGAGCTAATTAGGTTGTTTTTAGCTGCCAATTAATCTTAACCCCCTATTGCTAGATTTTATATTTTGTAATTGAAAGTCACTATCATGTTGTATTTATTATCCCTATCTTGTTTTTTATTATGTTATTATTGATACCTTACTATTTTTGTAAGTAGTCTTTATAAGTAGTATTTAAAAGTTTCTAATATTTTCGTTATAGATATATTATAAAAATAACATTAATTAATCCGTTTGCATAAGTTAAAAATTAAGGTAATTTTATAACTATAAACTTTAAGGAGGAGAGAGAATGGTAGATACAAGAGGGCCAAGAAAAGTAATCATTAAAGTTTATGATGAGGTAGAAAATAAGCTGAAGTTAAATGTTAAGGTTCCTTTGAATATGGCTAGAATTTTCTATAACTATCTACATTACAATAAGATTTCAGATTATCTAGATTTAGATAAAAATGATTTAAACAATATTTTAGAGAGGATTCAAAACGAGTCAGCTGGAACTGTTATAGAAGTTAATAATAAAGAAAAGCAAGAACAAATAATCCTTTCATTAGAATAAGCCCTCAATTAGAGGGCTTATTCTAATGAAAGGATGTTCCATATTAATCCAGTTATCAAAGCTCCGAGTACCATTGCTCCGGCAGGAAGGACTAATTCTTTATATAATTTGTTAAATGATGTTTTAAAATACTCCTTAGTTAATAATAAACAAAGGTGAAAAGGAGATAGGTAATATCCAAAAACACTAGCTGTATAAAAAATACCGAGTAAAGCAAGATTTCCTTCATGTGGATTCATAATTGGCGCCATAATAGGATAGCTTATACCTAACGCAGCTGAATTGACACCAGTTAATCCAGCTGTAATAATTGGAACTAAAACGATTAATATAGGTATAGGAATACCCGAAGTAATTAGATAATTAGTTAGTTGCTCTACTACACCTGAAGTTTCAATAAAATCTTTAAAAATCATAATTCCTAGGATGGTTAAAGTCATACTATATTTGGTGTTTTTTAACGCACTACCTACCCCCGAAATAACTGACTTCATGGGGTGTTTACTATCTATATAGTTAAAAGAAGCCAGTAGAATTCCAATAAGAAGAGCTGGAGGTATATTAAGTGGTGTAAATATTGCTGTTCCAACAGCTGTGAACAAAGGAAATGTACTTTTAATAAATGTAAATACATCATCCGAAGACCTTTCAGTTTCTACTAATGATATATCGATATTAGTTGTTCGAAATAACCATTTATAACCTATAATAAAAGTGATTATAAATACAGGTAAATTAAACACTATAAAGAATCTTAATGGTACCTGACTTAATTCTGAGATTATTATTATACTAGGGATAAGAGGAAATATTAGATGCCAAACATGTCTGTAAAACAAGTTAGTAGCAGCTAATTTCTCACTAGGTAGATTGATTTTGTCCCCAGCTTCCTTTATCATAGGAGCTGACATAACAGCCCCTCCTGGTACTGTTAACATACCAATTAAAGAGGGAAGTATAGCTAGTAATACCTTTTTATTAGGTATTATTTTAGTTAAACTAGTTACCATTGTTTCTAAACAATTTGTTTGTTTTAATATAGTACCAAAAATACTAATACATAAAACTATTAAAAGAAGATTTACAGTAGTAGGGTCAGTTAAACTATTGTAAGTGGTTTTTAACATTTTACTAAAATTCATACCAGAAAAAATACCAAGAATTAAAGCACCTAGAGTCATCGAAAGCCCTAGAGGTTTTTTATTTTGAAGCATAACAATAATTAATACGAGGGCAATAAATAAACCTAATAATTGCATATTATCATTCTCCTAACTTTTGTATTCTATTAAAATAGTGTAACAAAAGTTTTACCTTAATTAAACTGGTAGACAAGGAGAAATTTTGAAGAACGAAATATTTATTGTGATGTAGGAGGCTAAAAATGATACAAAAGCCAGTAGAAAAAAAGGATATCCTAACATTAGATATTCATGATTTAAATCATCAAGGGGAAGGTGTTGGAAAGTATAATAATTTTACTATATTTGTCCCATTTGCTTTACCAGGAGAGCAAGTAACGGTAGAGATTGATACCTTAAAAAAGAATTATGCTAAGGCTAGTGTTAAAGAGTACCATACCTTATCTGAAGAACGTGTAGAACCACCTTGTCCATATTATTATGATTGTGGTGGCTGTCAACTTCAGCATCTTTCTTATAAAGGACAGTTAGCTTATAAAGAAAAACTTATAGAAAATCAATTGATAAAAATTGCTCAAATAGAAAAACCAATAATCGAACCTATTATAGGTATGGAAAACCCTTGGTATTACAGAAATAAACTACAATCTCCTGTGCGAGTTAAAAATAGGAGTGAAAAAACTGGGGTGCTAGGTTTTTTCCGTAAAAATAGTCATCAACTTGTTGAAATTGACCATTGCATGATTCAAAAAAAAGCTAATAATCATATTTTAGAGATCCTTAAAAATCTACTAGAAGAATTAAAAATACCTAGTTATCAGGTTTTACGGACGAAGGGAAGAAAAGACAAGGGAATTGGATCACTACGTCACATTGTTTCTCGGACTGGGCATAAAACTGGTGAAACCCACTTAACTTTAGTGACTAGAACAAAAGAGCTTCCTAATAAAAAGAAATTAATTAATAGGTTACAAAAGGATATTCCCAACCTAGTAGGAATTACTCAGAACATCAATAATCGTCCAACTAGTCAGGTATTTGGTGATGAATTTATAGAACTATGGGGACAACAATATATCAAAGACGAACTAATTAACAAACAATACCGCATTTCACCAGCTGCTTTTTATCAAGTAAACCCAGAGCAAACTGAGAAACTATACAATAAGTTGTTTGAGATATGTGCTATAGATGAACATGATCGTGTACTAGATGCTTATTCTGGAATAGGAACAATCACACTTTTAGCAGCAGATAAAGTGGCAAGTATTTTAGGAGTGGAAGAAGTAGAAGAAGCAGTACAAGATTCTTTTGAAAATAAAGATATTAATCAAAAAGGTAATGTGTCTTTTTTAACAGGAAAAGTAGAAGAGAAGCAAGTTTTAAAAGAAATTGTTGATTTTTCTCCTAATACGGTATTTGTTGACCCGCCAAGGAAAGGATGTGACGAAGATTTTTTACAAATCGTTTCAGAAATAAAACCCCAAAAAATCGGATATGTATCGTGTGATCCCTCAACACTCGCTAGAGATATTGGAAGACTAAAAGCTAAAGGTTATAAATTGACTAAAGTGGTTCCTATTGATCTTTTTCCTCAAACAGTTCATGTTGAAGCTGTTGCATTAATTGAACTGGAATAAAAGTTGGTTTATTTAATTATTTTGTGAATATAATTCAATAAAATTTTTTAGTATTCGGGCAGTGAACCCCCAGATTACTTTGTCTTGGTATAAATAAAAGTAGGAGGGATAGGTGCCATTTCTAAATTTATATTCTGATTCATTAGGTATTAAATGATAAGGGAAATTTTCTTCTGGAATTGGCTCAACTTTAGTATTGTAGCATTGTGGTTTGTTGTTTATAAAGTAATTAATAGGAATAGAAAAAACTTCTTCTACTTCTGTCTTATTAACTTTCATGTTATTAATATCAGTATCTAAAAAACCTATATAAGGAATAATTATCATATTAAAAGGTGTTAGTAGATAGTCTAATTCTCCAAAAACCTCTATATCATTTTCAATTACCCCAAGCTCTTCCTTAGTCTCACGAACAGAAGCTTCTTTAGGAGTTTCTGTTTTTTCAATTCTTCCTCCTGGAAACGAAATTTCGCCTGGTTGAGTATTCATTTTTTTAGACCTAACTTGAAACAAAATGTGCAGTGAATTTTCTACTATAATAATAGGTAGTAACACTGCATTTTCTTCAGTAATACCAAGTAAACTCCCTTTTCTCTTAAGAAATGAACTTTTTATACTTGTTAGTTATCTATTTCCATTCAAAATCACCTCAAAAGTATTTAAATGTTTCATGTTATTATACAATATATATTAAACTTTATGAAATTAGCAAAAAATAGATTTTATGTAGGAGGACTTAAAATGTTGCGTGATAACAAATTGTATGTAAGTTACGGAGAATTTCCTAAAGAAATAATCAAAGACATGTTAACAGAAATAAAACCCTTTGCTAATCTAGGTTTAGACAAGCGTATTGCTTTAAAGCCTAATTTAGTTCTACCTAAAATCTCAGAATCAGGTGCAACTACATCACCTGAACTTGTTTCTGGTATTATTGAACACTTTCAAGAACGGGGGTTTAAGAATCTAGCCATAATGGAAAGTTCATGGTTAGGAGCAAGGACTGAAGAGTCTTTTGATGAATGTGGCTTTACTAAATTATCAAGAAAGTATAATGTACCTTTGATTGATTTAGAAAAAGATCGTATTAAAAAAGTTACAGTTGAAAAACAGAAAATCGATGTAGCTGAAAGTATTTTAGAAGTTGAAAAATTAATTAACATCCCAGTATTGAAAGCTCATTGTCAGACACAAGTGACCTGTTCACTAAAAAATTTAAAAGGATGTATACCAGATAAAGAAAAAAGAAATTTTCATACTAAAGGACTTGATAGAAGCATTGCAATTTTAAATAAAGTTGTTCCTACAGACTTAGTGATTGTTGATGGGTTTATTGGTGACCTTACTTTTGAAGAAGGGGGTAATCCAGTAAATATGGGTAGAATTATCATGGGGTATGATCGTGTTTTGGTGGATTCGTATTGTTCGCACTTATTAGGTTATACAAGTGAAGATTTACCTGAACATATTATAAAAGCTTCTAAACTAAACCTAGGTGATCTTTATGATAATCATAAAGTATTTGAGAAAAATGCTGAAGATAAAAAAGTTATTCAATCTGATGAACTACCTATGGAGTTTCTAGAAAAATATTTAAAAAGTTATAAAGCGTGTTCGCCCTGTGAAGCGACGGTAGTTCATGCACTAATGAGACTTAGAGATGAGGGACTATTAGAGCGTCTCGAAAAACCTATTCTATTAGGACAAGGCTATCAACACTTGAAAGAATTTTATGGTATAGGTATTGGAAAGTGCGCTTCTCGTGCTTCTAAACATCTACCAGGGTGTCCTCCACGAACGGATCTAGTAGTGAGATACTTAAAAGATCAAATTGAAAATAAAAATTAGTGTAGGGGCTTTAAAGAATGAAATAACTAAAAATTTTAAACTGTCAAACCATAAAAAAGGTATTTATTACATATACATATATTAAAATTAACGAAAAATCTAACAATTAAAGAACTGAAAAAAGGAGAGGGCAAAGGTTTCTACTATTTTTTGAAAGGAGCTGATAATTATGTCTACAAATCCACAAGCAAGCACGGGTTCTCAAACTCAACAAAAAGGCATACTTGATAAACTACTTGATTTTATTGAAAAATACGGAAATAAATTACCTCACCCAATTACCATTTTCGCAATTTTAGCAATACTAACCATCTTTGTTTCAGCAGTTGCAGAAATGGGTGGCTTAAGTGCTGAGTTTGAGAGGGTTGTAGATGGCGAAGTAGTTACAGATGATGTAGAAGTTCAGAGCTTACTTTCAACAGAAGGAATCAGGATGATTTTTTCGGATGCTGTTGATAACTTCACATCTTTTGCACCACTTGGTACAGTTTTAGTAGCAATGATTGGTGTAGGTGTAGCTGATAATTCCGGATTAATCCAAACTGTACTTAGAAAAATCGTTATGAGTGCACCTAATAAACTGATTACTATGGCAATTGTTTTTACTGGAATTCTATCTAATATTGCTTCTAATGCAGGATATGTTATTTTGATACCACTAGGTGCGATGATTTTCCTAAGTTTAGGAAGACATCCTTTAGCAGGAATAACTGCTGCTTTTGCAGGGGTAAGTGGTGGTTTTAGTGCTAACTTAATTATTGGTACATTAGACCCTCTTTTGGCCGGAATCAGTCAAGAAGCAGCACAAATGTATCAAGAAGGATATACGGTTGACCCAACCGCTAACTGGTATTTTATGATAGCTTCAACATTTGTAGTTACCTTTTTAGGTACTTATGTAACAGAGAAAATTATAGAGCCTAGATTAGGAGAATATAAGGGAAGTTCAGAAGAGTCTATTGATGAAATAACGGAAAATGAATCTAAAGGTATGAAATGGGCGGGTCTATCTTTAATTGTATATCTTATAATTGTTTTAGCATTAGTCTTACCTAGTAATGGAGTACTTAGAGCTGATGATGGTGATATAATTGATGGATCAGCGTTTATGGCAGGAATTGTACCTATAATAGCTGTGGCATTTTTAATACCTGGTATCTTTTTTGGGATAGCAACTGGTACAGTTACTAATGATAAAGATGTAGCAAAACAAATGGGCAAATCAATGTCGACACTGGGAACATATATATGTTTAGTGTTTGTTGCTGCTCAATTTATTGAGTATTTTAATTGGTCAAACCTAGGTGAAATTATAGCTGTATATGGAGGAAATTTCCTAGAGACTATAGGGTTGACAGGAATTCCTTTAGCTATAAGTTTTGTAATATTAGCCGGCTCAATGAACTTATTTATCACAAGTGGATCAGCACAATGGGGAGTAATGGCACCGATATTTATACCAATGTTGATGAGCATGGGATATTCTCCTGAATTTATACAGATTGGATTTAGAATTGGTGACTCAATATCTAACTTAATAACTCCACTTTTATCATTTTTCCCTTTCATTTTAGCTTATGCCCAGCGCTATGACGAAAAAATAGGTATAGGTACAATGATTTCTTCCATGTTACCTTACTCCATCACCTTTTTGATAGGCTGGAGCATTCTATTTATTATATGGTTTATTCTTGGATTACCAATTGGACCGGGGGCTTCCATATATCTTTGATTATATAGGGGTAAATAAACAGCATACCTAAATTTCATCAAAGTTACTCATTCCTTGTTGACTATAGGTAGTTTTATGTTATTATAGTTACAAAGGGGTGAGTAATTTTGTATTTATCAATCAAAGAAGCTGCTGCGTTTTTGGGAGTAGCAGAATCTACATTAAGAAGATGGGAGAATGAAGATAAACTAACACCAGAGAGAACTAGTGGTGGACATAGAAGGTATTCAAAAGATTCATTGATTGCTTTTAAAGATAAAAAAGACAATAACAAACTAACAATAGGTTATTGTAGAGTTTCGTCGTCTGATCAAAAAGAAGATTTAAAAAGACAGGTTGAAAACGTAACTAATTATTGTATAGCCAACGGTTATCAATTTAGAATAATTGAAGATTTGGGGTCAGGGTTAAACTATAAAAAGAAAGGCTTAAAAGAATTACTGGCTATAATAGAAAATAGAGATGTTGAACGTATAGTGGTTAATTACAAAGATCGATTAATGCGTTTTGGGTATGAAGTGCTAGAAGAAATTTGTAAATTAAATAATGTAGACATAGAAATTATAAACCATTCAGAAGACAAAACTTATGAAGAAGAGCTTGTTGATGATGTTTTATCTGTTATAACCGTTTTCTCTTCAAGATTATACGGTAGTAGAAGTCGAAAAACAAAGGAAATTTTAAAGACAAATAAGCAAATGTTTACTTAAAAGGTGGTGAGGCGGCTTGAAGTTCAATAGAAAAGTTGAAGTTGTTTTTTCATAAAAAGATAAACAGATATTAGATAGCCAAAGTAAAATTTGTAATTGGTTATATAACCCACCTTTTAGAAATGTGTACTTATGATTATTATGAAAACAACAATGAAAACAAACTTTTGTCTAGTAGAAATCTGAGAAACCAAGTGCCTAAACTAAAAGAGCAATATCCTTTTTTGAGTACAGTACATTCGTCTGTTACAAAAAACGCTGCGCTCGTCTTAAAGGTGCTTTTAATAAATTTTTCAAGGAAGAAAAAGTGGTTTTCTTTATATTATGACGAACCAAAGAAAGGCTTTAGGGTTTTAGAGGATGGCAGCAGGGAGATAGATTTTATGCAGTATTTACGATTGAGCGTCAACCAGTCAAAGAACAATCTCAAAAAAGAGATAAATGGGTAGCATTAGACCCTAACCATAAAAACTTTTTTACATCAATCGATTATGAAGGAAACATTCTCGAGTTCAGCAAACTTCCGCAGTTAAAATATTGGGATAAAGTAATTGATGAATTAAAATCTAAACGAGATAAGGCGTTAAGAAAGTCAAAGAAGTGAGTATCTAAAGGTGGTAAGGTTTATTATCTACCGAGTAAGCGCTGGGAAAGATTGAATAAAGGTTTAGATAAAGCTTATCATCGCAGGCGATGTATGCTATAGCTAACGACCTGGCAAAGGAATATGATTATGTAGCTATTGGCGACTATACACCTTCAACCGATACAGCTATCTATAAAAATATGCACAGGAGTATCTTAAACCAAGAAGTAATTGATCAGTTTCGAAACATACTACTTTGGATATTTGAACGCAGTAATAACCACCGTACAGTTGTAGACGAAAAAAATACAACTAAAGAGTGCTGTATCTGCGGTCATGATGAAACGAAAGGTCCAAATGTAAGAGAGTTTATTTGTGCCGGGTGTGACACAACTCTTTCAAGAGATATTAACAGTGCAGTTAATATCGCAATAAAAGATAATTTATTGCCTGGCTCGGGCCATGCAAACTGGGATTTGTCCCAGCCTGCGTGTATTGCTGGATGGAGCTATCAGTCTTGTAAAATACACTTAACTGATTTTTCATCCATGGATATGAGTGTATAGGTTTATATCCCTGCAAAGGAATTAAATCAAAGAGATGATACTCTTTGAGCAAAACTTGCTTACCTGAATAAGTTTCGATGTTTTTAGGTAAGTTTTGTAGAGCCGTGGCTGTTTATGCTATATCACCACCCCTATATCATTATAAATATAGTTTGTAATCAAGTAATAATTTGCTGTTATGTACATATATTTATTAATGGAAAGAGTGAGTATAAAAAGCTTAATTGTAAAATCAAATTGAACTAAATAAAAACTCCATAGTGGACCCAACTGTAATATAATTAAATCACCACAAAATAACCAATTACAGGAAGGGTGCACACTATGGATTACCTTAATAATACACCAACTTCCCGCAAGAATAAACATCTAAATGATTTCGAACGGGACAGATTGAGTTACTACATAAGCAAGGCTACAGCCCATACGCCATTGGCAAAATTTTAAATAGAGCACCAAATACTATTCGTAATGAACTAAAAAGAGGTACAGTAACCCAGATCAAGGCCCTTAAACTATGCGAGGTCTATTATCCAGATGCCGCAAAAAGAATATACGAACAAAACCGTAAAAACTGTGGACCTAAATTTAAGTTTCTACAATGTGAAGAGTTCATAGCTCACGCTACAGACCTATTCTGGAACTCCAAGTTTTCTTTAGATGCTATTTGTGGGTCTCTCAAGAAGCAAAATAAATTCTCAAAAGAAGCTATGGTATCAACTAAAACGCTCTACAATTACGTTGATGCAGGTTTACTCAATATTAGAAACATCGATCTACCCCTAAATACTAGACGCAGAGTAAAGCCTAAACGAATCAGGAAACATAAAAAGAGATTAGGGACGAGTATTAGTGAACGTCCTAAAGACGTAAATGAACGTAAGGTCTTTGGCCACTGAGAAATTGACACTTTAATTGGAAAGAAAACAAAAACTGAACCAGTGTTACTCACTATTACTGAAAGACAAACCAGCAAAGAAATCATACGTAAAATTCCTGCCAAGACAGCTGAAGCTGTACAACAAGCTTTAGCAAACCTGGCTTATGAAATGGGTGACAGTTTTTCAAAAGTTTTCAAGAGCTTTACTGCTGATAATGGATTAGAGTTTGCAGAACTAGCATCTTTAGAGAAAACTAGTAATACCAAAGTTTACTTTGCACACCCTTACGCTTCTGGAGAAAGAGGAACTAATGAGCGTCATAACGGCCTTATTAGACGCTTTATCCCAAAAGGGAAGAGCCTACTTGATTTTTCAACAGAAGCAATTGCTAAAGTTCAAGTCTGGTGCAATACTTTGCCTAGGAAAATCCTTGATTACTTAACACCAGATGAAGCTTTTCTTGAACAGTGTGAGGCCTTACTTGAATGATTTTTATATTACAGTTGGAAACTAGTTCAATTTAATATTGCAATTTACGGTGAGTATAAAAAAATATTTTTTTATAATTTTTAGCAGGAATCCTAAGAAAAATGTTGAATATTAATTAATACGAAGAAATGTGAAACACATAACTACCTGAAAGTTATTTTAAGCTTGCATAATAAAACTAAGTTCAAAATTATACAACAACTAGATACGCTAGTGGGAAATGAAAACTACGGGAGAGATCTCCTATGAGGAGGCACCGACGGGGTAATCTATCAGTTTGCCGCTGGTAGAGAAACTTTCAGGTACCAGGACCGTAGTTGGATCCAGCTCTGGAGAGCCCGCATTTGCGGCACCGAAGGAGTAAGCCTTTTTTTGGTAAAAGGCGAATCTCTCAGGTCTATGTACAGAGTATCGATGGCAAAATAGAAACGATATTTTGTCCTTTTGATACTCTGTTTTTTTATGCATAAGATTATAAGTGAACTAAAAAAGTATTGGATATTAAAGGAGGTATTCCATGAGTCAGGTGTATGATTTATTGATTATTGGAGGAGGTCCAGCAGGGTTATCAGCTGCAATTTATGCTTCTCGTTCTAATCTGTCAACAGCAGTATTAGAAAAAGCAGCTGTTCCAGGAGGTCAGGTAAATACAACTTCTGAACTTGAAAACTACCCTGGTTTTTTTGACACTTCAGGTCCAGAAATCATGGAACAATTCACGAACCATAGTAAAAAATTTGGTACAGAATTTCATACTGGAGAAGTTACCGATGCACAGTTAGAAGGAAATATAAAGTCAATTAAAACTGATAAAGAGACTATTAAAGCAAAAGCAGTTATGGTTGCCACAGGAGCTGAACCTAGCAAATTAGGTGTGAAAGGTGAGGCTGAATTTGTAGGAAAAGGAGTTTCTTACTGTGGTACTTGTGACGCCGCTTTCTTTGAAGAATTAGAAGTAGCAGTTATTGGTGGAGGAGATACAGCAGTTGAAGAAGCTCTATACTTAACAAGGTTTGCTGACAAAGTAACTATTATTCACAGAAGAGAAAAGTTAAGAGCAAGTAGAGCGTTAAGAGAAAGAGCAATGGAAAACGAAAAGATATCCTTTATTTGGAACAGTGTTATTGAAGAAATAACAGGGGACGAATTAGTCACAGGATTGAATCTTAAAAATGTAGTAACGAACGAAAAGAGTCATTTTGAAGCAGATGGTGTATTTATATTTGTTGGTACAAAACCTAACACCGAGTTTCTACATGGGAAAATCGACCTTACCGACAGAGGGTATGTAATAGTAAATGATTTAATGGAAACATCATGTCCTGGAGTTTATTCTGTAGGTGATGTTAATGACAAATACTTAAGACAAGTTGTAACTGCAGCAGCGGATGGTGCAATAGGGGCAACTGCATGTGAAAAATATCTAGAAAGCATCAATGTGTTTGAAGAAAATGTAATAAATCCATCTCATGAAAAGCCTGTAATAGTTATTTATTGGGACCCATCAGAAGAAGAGAGCACAAAAATCAGAAAAGAACTAGAAGACAATGTTGATGAAAACAAAATGCGACTAGTTAATATTGACAGTACAGAATCACAAATACTTAAAGCAAATAAAGTAGAAACTATCCCAACTGTAGCTGTATACAAGAAAGGCGAGTTAGTAACTTCTTATAATGGAAGTTCTATTGATGTTCAAAAAATTATAAATGAGTAATTGTTTATTTATAATATAAGAGAGGAGGTGAAAAAAGAAATGCTAGAGTTGACTAAAGATAATTTTGAACAAGAAGTATTAAATGCTGAAGGCCTTGTTTTAGTAGATTTCTATACACCCACTTGTGCTCCATGTAAGGCAATTTTGCCAGAGATCGAAGAACTCGCAGAAAAATATGGTGATAAGGTCAAGTTTTGTAAACTTGATATCAGCAAAGCTAGAAGGCTAGCTATAAAACAAAAGGTAATGGGAGTACCAGCATTCAACATTTATAAAGATGGTGAAAAGCAAAAAACGCTTGCAGGTGATGATCTGAAGGCTGAGGATGTAGAAGAAGCTTTGAAAGCTTTTATTTAGGAGGTGAATAGTGTGAAGCTTGAACTTTCCAGAATTAAAATTCAAGACGTTTGTTTTGGTGAAAAGACAGATGTTCTTGACGGTGGCATTTTACAGGTGAATAAAGAGGAACTAAAACAAATTTTGATGGATTTCGATCAAAGGATTAAGGAATTAGATATCCACCTAGCAAAGCCTGGAGAATCTGTAAGGATCATTCCAGTTAAGGATGTAATCGAACCACGAGTTAAAGTAGAAGGAAATGGAGATATCTTCCCTGGTTTTATGGGAAAGGTTGACAAGGTTGGTTCAGGAAAGACACTTGTTTTAGACGGAGCTTGTGTCGTTACAACTGGTGATATTGTTGGATTCCAAGAAGGTATTATTGACATGAAAGGTACAGGAGCAGACTACACTCCATTTTCTAAGAAGTACAATGTCGTTGTAGATGCAACACCTATTGATGATCTACCACAGCATCAACATGAAGAAATGTTGCGTTTAATAGGACTTAAGGCAGCAACTTATCTAGCAGAAGCTACTGCTGAAAAAGAAGCTAATGAGAATAACACCTTTGAAACTAAACCGCTATTTAAGCAAGCAGAAACATACCCTGAGCTACCAAAAGTCGGTTATGTATATATGCTACAGAGTCAAGGACTACTTCATGACACATATGTTTATGGAGTGGACATTAAAAACTCACTTCCTACTTTACTCTATCCAACTGAAGTAATGGATGGAGCTATAATTAGCGGAAACTGTGTATCAGCGTGTGATAAAAATACAACTTATCATCATCTAAATAACCCAATTATTGAGGATCTTTATGAAAGACATGGTAAAGATATTAATTTCATGGGTGTTATTATCACCAATGAGAACGTAACTTTAGCAGATAAACAAAGATCTTCAGATTATGTAGCATCTTTAGCAGAAAATTTAGGTCTTGACGGTGTGGTTATATCAGAAGAAGGTTTTGGAAACCCTGATACAGACTTAATTATGAACTGCAAGAAAATTGAAGAAAAAGGTATCAAAACCGTACTAGTTACTGACGAGTATGCAGGAAGAGATGGATCTTCTCAATCACTTGCAGATGCTGATCCAAAAGCTGATGCTGTGGTAACCGGTGGGAATGCAAACGAAACGGTAGTTTTACCACAACTAGACAAAGTGATTGGGAATGTAGAGAAGGTTGATTTAATAGCTGGAGGTTTTGAAGGAAGTCTCAAAAAAGACCAAGGCATTGAAGTTGAACTACAAGCTATCATAGGAGCTACTAATGAACTTGGGTTTAACAAAATGGGAGCTATTGAATCTTAAAGTTTGTAGATAAAAAATCTTAAAATGGAGGTGCTAACCAATGTTTGAAGGTAAAAAAGTAGTTATTGTTGGTGACCGTGATGGTATTCCAGGCCCAGCAATTGAAGAGTGCATCAAAACTACTGGTGCTGAAATCGTTTATAGTACAACCGAATGTTTTGTCTGAACATCTGCAGGGGCAATGGACCTAGAGAATCAAAAGAGGGTTAAAGAGTTAGCTGATGAGCATGGAGCTGAGAATCTAATAGTTATCGTTGGCGGAGCTGACGCTGAAGGTTCTGGGCTAGCTATCGAAACTGTTACTAACGGAGACCCTACTTTTGCAGGTCCATTGGCTGGAGTCCAGTTAGGACTCAAAGCATATCATATTGTTGAGCCAGAAGTGAAAGAACATGTTGATTCTTCTGTTTATGAAGAACAGGTAGAAATGATGGAAATGGTTTTAGAAGTTGATGAAATTATCAACGAAGTGAAAGAAATCCGTGAAGAGTATTGTAAATTTTTATAATCTCCTGTAGAAAAAGGGGGGAAACCAATGACAAAAAGAGTTCTGCATTACATTAACCAATTTTTTGGTCAAATTGGTGGCGAAGAGAAAGCTGATATTGCGCCCATGGTACAAGAAGGACCTGTAGGTCCTGGGTTGGCCTTAAATGGGGCTCTTGGCGATACAGGTGAAATTGTTGCTACCATTATCTGTGGTGATGGATATTATTCTGAACATACAGAAGAGGCCAGAAAAGAAGTACGTGAAGCAATTGAAAAGTATCAACCAGATGTAGTGGTAACGGGTCCTGCTTTTAATGCAGGAAGATACGGAGCTGCAGCTGGTGGAGTAGCGGAACTAGTTGCTAATGAATACGAATTACCAGTTGTGTCAGGAATGTATCCTGAGAACCCTGGTGTTGATATGTTTAAGCAGTATGCTTATATTGTAGAAACTCGTGACTCTGCAGCAGGTATGAGAAAAGCTGTACCTACTATGGCAAATATCACGAAAAAACTTTTGGAGGGCGAAGAGATTGGAACTCCAAAAGTAGAAGGTTATATTCCAAGAGGAATTAGAAAAAATGTATTTCATGAAGAAAGAGGATCTAAAAGAGCAGTTGATATTTTAGTTAAAAAATTAGAAGATGAAGAATATGAGACTGAGTATCCTATGCCGAACTTCGACAATGTTGATCCTCAACCAGCAGTTAAAGATATGAAAAATAGTAAGATTGCTTTAGTGACTTCTGGGGGGATAGTACCTAAAGGTAACCCAGACAAGATCGAATCTTCTAGCGCATCAAAATATGGTAAATATGATATCGATGGAGTTAAAGAACTAACAGCTGAAACAGAAGAAACAGCTCATGGTGGCTATGATCCAACCTATGCAAATGAAAATCCAAATCGTGTGCTTCCAGTTGATGCACTAAGAGAATTAGAATCAAATGGAACTATTAAAGAACTACACAGATACTATTATTCAACAGTAGGTAATGGTACTGCAGTAGCAAATGCAAAGAAATATGCTACTGAAATTGCGAAGGAACTAAAAGAAGATGGAGTAGACGCAGTAATTCTAACATCTACCTGAGGTACTTGTACTCGTTGCGGAGCAACGATGGTTAAAGAAATTGAACGCGCTGGATTACCAGTAGTTCACTTAGCTACTATTGTTCCAATTTCCAAAACGGTTGGAGCTAATAGAATTGTTCCTGCTGTAGCAATACCATATCCATTAGGTAATCCAAAACTAAGTAGTGATGATGAGTATGCTATCAGAAAAGAAATTGTTGAAAATGGCTTAAATGCTTTACAAACAGAAGTTGAGGGGCAAATGGTTTTTGAAGGATAAGTTACAAGTTTAGTTTAATGTGACTCCTAAAAGTAGGGGATAAGTTAATAACAGAACTTATCCCCTTTCTTTACAATAATAAATTAAGTAGTTAAATTTTGGAGGTGACGTATATGACTTATTCAGTGATTGGAAACACAAGCTATGTTCTAGCTCATACCCCTGCTGCCATGCGTTATCATGGTTCAACCCTAGCAGCAGAAAGAAAAAAGAATGGAGAAAGTGATTATATCAAAAAAGCTGAAAATAAAAGCAGAAGCTTTGAAGAAGCAGTAAAATATCCTCCTAACCAAGCTTATATAGGCAATATTTCTCCAGATACACTTCAAGAAACTGAAAAACCTTGGTATGAGAATTTAGTTGATGGCGGAGAAAGGTTTAGTGACTGGGGAGAAATAATGCCTGAAGATGAGTTTTTAGGATTAATTCAAATTTCTGATGCTTTTGACCTAGTCATGTTAGAGGAAAATTTCGTGTCAAATGTTAAAGAAAAGTTAGCAAAAAATACTGTGATGACTGATGAATTAGTAGAAAAATTATCAGGAAAAGATCAGGAAACTATAAAAAAAGCTGTAGAAGAAGGTACAGCAGAACCTCTTTATTTTGAATCTAATTTAGTTGGTTGCGTTAAATCAGCTCATGAAACTGATCCTAACTTGAATGCTCACGTTATGTTAGAAAACTTAATGGCAAAGGCATCAGGTGTATTATCATTACTTCATTTAGGTAAACAACAAGATGTAAATCTTTCAGAGATTGATTATGTAATGGAAGTAAGTGAAGAAGCTTGTGGTGATGTTAACCAACGTGGAGGAGGTAACTTTGCTAAAGCTATTGCTGAAGTAGCTGGATGTACTAATGCTACTGGTGCAGATATTAGAAGCTTTTGTGCTGCACCTGCGCATGCAATGGTAAATGCTGCTGCTTTAGTTGAAGCAGGTATTTATGAAAAAGTTGCTATAGTTGCAGGTGGGGCAGTTGCTAAGCTAGGAATGAATTCTAAAGAGCATATGAATAAAGACATGCCAATTCTTGAAGATTGTATAGCAGGACTTACTATATTAGTTCAGAAAAATGATGGTAAAAATCCTGTAATTGTTACTGATGCAATAGGTAAACATAATGTTGGTACAGGATCTGCTCCTCAATCAGTTATCTCAGCTGTAACTACTGAACCATTAGAAAAGTTAGGATTATCTATAACTGATATTGATAAATATTCTGTTGAAATGCAGAACCCAGAATTAACTCAACCAGCAGGTGGTGGAGATGTACCTGCTTCAAATTATAAAATGATTGGTGCTCTTGGAGTTAAAAAAGGACAACTTGAAAAGAAAGAATTAGCTACTTTTGGAGCTAAACATGGAATGCCAGGTTTTGCACCTACACAAGGTCATATACCTTCAGGAGTTCCTTTTGTTGGTCATGCTAGAAGAATGCTTATGAATGGTGACATTTCAAAAGCAATGATTATTGGTAAAGGAAGTCTGTTTTTAGGACGCTTAACTAATCTTTTTGATGGTATTTCTTTTGTAATGGAACCTAATAAGGGAACAACTAGCGAACAAGATGGTGCTTCGGAAGATGAAATCAAGCGTATTGTAGCTAGTTCTTTAAGAGATTTAGCAGACTCTCTAGCCCATGAAGAAGACAAATCATAGGGGGTGGGGCAAAATTGGTTAATAAAACAGCAGAAGGTCAATTGTCGAAAATTTTCAATGAACTGGCTGATGCTTTAGAGTCAGGTGAATATGGATCTAAAACAGTTGTTTGTGTAACTACACTTGGAAGTGAACACGGCCCAGAAGAAGTAGTACGAGGTGCTGAAATTTTTAAACAACAAAACAAGAATACAGATGTTTTACTTATTGGGGAAAAAGTTGAGACTGAATTGCCCTATGCTTTAGAGACTACCAGTGAGAAAACTGCTCATGAACAAATGGAAAAACTTCTAAAATCAGGTGAAGCTCATGCTGCAGTTACAATGCATTATAACTTTCCTATTGGAGTCTCTACAGTAGGTAGAGTGATCACTCCTTCTACAGGGAAAGAGATGCTGATTGCTACTACAACAGGCTCATCAGGTATGCATAGAGTAGAAGCTATGGTTAAGAATGCTATATATGGTATTAGTGCAGCTAAAAGTTTAGGCATTGAAAAACCTAAACTAGGTATCTTAAATGTAGATGGAGCTAAACAGGTAGAAAAAGCATTAAATAATCTCAAAGATAATGGATATGAGATAAACTTTGCACAGTCTGGTCGTTCAGACGGCGGAGTTATAATGAGAGGAAATGATGTTCTAACAGGTACACCTGATATAATGGTTACTGACACATTAACTGGTAATATCTTGATGAAGATGTTCTCTGCATTTACAACTGGTGGAAGTTATGAATCTTTAGGATATGGTTATGGACCAGGAGTGGGAGAAAATCAAGATCAAGTTATTAATATTGTATCAAGAGCTTCAGGTGCTCCTGTAATTGCTGGAGCTATGAAATTCGCTGCAGAATCTAGAGAAGGTAATTTGATAGAAATATGTCAAGATGAATTGAAAAAAGCCGAAAAAGCAGGATTATCTGAGCTTCTAACTTCATTGAAAAAAGATACTAGTTCTTCAGAAGAAGAGGAAGTTACACCACCACCTAAAAAACCTGTTACTGAAGAAATATCAGGAATTGATATTATGGAGTTAGAAGATGCATGTAAAGTATTATGGAAAAAAGAAATTTATGCTGAATCAGGAATGGGATGTGCTGGTCCAGTTGTGATGGTTGCCAAAGAAGATTTTGAAGACGCTAAAAAGATTGTGACTGATGAAGGCTATTTAGCTTAATCCATAATAGACTTCCTGGATGACTACCAGGGAGTCTATTTTTTTGTGTGCTCGGCATGGATATAAGCTATAGGGTGAAAGTCCCGAACAGCGAAGGTAGTAGTAGCTGTAGCTCAAGACAAGGGTGGTGGAGGTGACTCTATCATCTGAAGGAAGTCAGCGGCAAATTTCCGCCCCGAGGGATACGAATCTCATACAAGGCTAGGCAATACTGGATTAGTCTGCACATCAAGACAAAGTCCTTACTACCGAAGGTGTTACCGAGTAAATGAGGCGGCGATATGGAAAGAAAGTTTATGCCCTTACCCGGGGAGAATTTGCATGTTACGGCAGAATCTAAACGAAGCTCTAAAGAGGGTAGAAAAGAATAAGGGTAGCCATGGTGTTGACAAGATGCCCGTCAAATCCCTTACCTAATACAATGGCTCCAGTTATAGTGCAGGTACTCTTGGTATAGCTCAAGCTATTATAATCGAAGCATCATTAAGTTATTTGGGAATGGGGGTTGAACTTCCCATTCCAACTTGGGGTAATATGATTAAAGCAGCGCAAGATATGTATGTAATAAAATAGATGGTGGTTATGGATTCCGTCTGGTATTTGCATTTCATTAGCTGTTATAAGCTTGAACCTTATAGGTGACGGATTAAGAGATGCGTTAGATCCCAGGTTAAAAGAGTAGATGTGGTATGAATAGTCAAGTATAAATTTTTCAAAGATCACTGTGTTCTTTGACAACCACATAAGGATTTTAGTTATTTATAATCTGGAGACCATTTGTAATCAGTTTGATAAGGGCGATTGTTTTTCCACAGAGAGAAAAGCGTATGTACTAATTTACGGGCCACAGCACCAGTTGCAACATTAGAATGCTTACCTTCTTGTTTCTTTTTTTCATAGAACTCTTTAAGTTCAGGATTAAATCGCCTAGCCGCTACAGCTGCCATCCACAAACTATGCCTTAAAACAGGTGACCCTCTTTTGGACATTTTGTTTTTAGAACCTTCAAACTCTCCAGAAGCGTATACACTAGCATCAATACCAGTAAAAGCTACAAGGGCTTTGGCATTCTTAAACCTGTTTATATCACCAACTTCGCCAATTGGCAGCAGCAAAAGTAGGGCCAATATCAGGCACAGTTTCTAAAACATGGCGATAATCAGTATCATCAGTAGGACGCATTTCTTCCATGACCTGGTCTACGGCTTTTTCAATAGTGTTTATCTGGTCTTCAACAAATTCAATTTGCTCCATAAGTAGCCTAAGCTCTAAAGCATAAGCATCAGCAGCCAGATTTATCCAAAGGTTCCCTTGGCTAGATCTTTAACCTGCTGGGCTTTATAACTGCCAAACATTCCCCTTGAATGTTTCTTTAAGAACTCTGTTAACTCAGAAAGATCCACATCAGCCAGTTCTTCAGGGGAAGAAAATTCTTGTAAGAGCTTTTTAGAACTGTTGATAAACACACCAGAAAAACATTCAGGGTACTCTGGGAAAACTCTGTCTAAAATAGCTAGCACCTTGTTTTTTAAATTGCCAACACTTCTAACAAGATCTTAAACGATGTCTGGATAGAGTTTGAAGCTTCATAACAGTTTCAGATGCAAGATCAGACTGCGGTAGCCTCCCAAAACGAACCAGCTAAGATAAAAGCATCTTTTAGATCTGTTTTGGTCTTTCTGATATATAAGTTTCTAATAGCGTGAGACTGGATAGGGTTAATCACATGAACCTCACTACCCAACTCTGTTAAATGATAATAAAGAGAGAGCCAATAGTGGCCTGTGGCCTCAAGGCAAAATTTGCAGTTGTCAGTTGTGATTCCTAGGCGCTCAAAGTTACTTAGAAGTTTATCAACACCCTTTTTTCTATTATCAATATTAATACTAAGAACTGAATTTCCTTCAGCATCAATGATGCAAACTTCGTGCTTATGTTTTGCAATATCAATACCGCCAAAAACATTGCTAGTGGTACCTTTTTTCCACAAAGTATTGACAGGGTCAGTCCCCAACACCTCACAAGTCTCAACATTGCTCGTTACTCGAGGCATACAGCAAGCTGCATCCACAGCGTGCTCATTCGAGAAATCTTATGAGGGCGGGGCTCCACTCTACTCGGCGGGATAGCTTAACTTCCCATGGAGGTAATCGAAGCCCCTGCCTCATTAGAGATATTAGCTACTTAAGGCCAAAATCCCTATGTGGTTGTCAAAGATCAGTGATTTCTTAACTATCAATAGCATGTCTAACTAACTCTATTGTACAAGGAGGTGTAAATAGTGGGAAAATTACTGCAGATTGAAAATTTAAAGACTTATTTTTATTTTACACAGAAGATGGTGTGTGAAAGCAGTTGATGGTGTTGATTTCTCTGTTAATAAAAAGCAATCAGTTGGAGTCGTAGGAGAATCAGGTTGTGGTAAAAGTATCACCTGTATGTCAATAATGAGATTTATTCCACAACCACCCGGAAGAATAGAAGAAGGTAATATTTACTTTTACGATGAAAATATATTGAATTATTCTGAACGTGACATGAGAGGAATAAGAGGCAATAATATCTCCATGATTTTCCAAGAACCTATAACCTCATTACCCCCTGTTTTTACTGTAGGCGACCAGATAATGGAATATTTATTACTACATCAAGGTATGAACCATAAAGAAGCCAAAGAACGAGCTATTAAAATGCTAGATACTGTTGGGATTCCCCGTGCAAATCAAGTAGTTGATGAATACCCTCACCAATTAAGTGGTGAGATGCGTCAAAGAGCAATGATTGTAATGGTATCCTGTGATCCTAAGCTGTTAATTGCTGATGAATCAACAACAGCTTTAGATGTTATAATACAAGCACAAATATTAGAACTTATGAATGATCTAAAAGAACGATATGAAACTAGAATTATACTAATAACTCATGATTTAGGAATAGTTGCAGAAAAGGCAGATGAAGTGGTTGTAATGTATGCTGGCCGAGTGGTTGAGCATGCAAGTGTATATGATATCTTTGATGATCCAAAGCACCCATATACAATAATATGAATATGCCTGAAGGATGTTCTTTTAATCTATGTTGTGATCAAGTGACTGATATTTGTAGAGAAAAGATGCCATCTCTACAAGACCTAGGTGAGGATAGAAAAGTAGCTGCTGGCTCTATGCTAAAGAAGAGGAGGTGGAATAGATGGCTTAAACTACGTTAAAAGAAGATATGACTGCAATGTCACAAGGTGTTGTTAAACATATTAGTGATAGGATTGGAGTTATGTATCTGGGAATTTAGTTGAAGTCGCAAATAAACATAAATTATTCGAAAACCCATCACATCCTTATACACGAGCACTTTTATCAGCTATTCCTGTCCCTGATCCAAAGCATAAGGTAGATCGTATAATACTGAAAGGTAGCAAAACCACCAAATGGGTGTAAATTCCATAATAGATGTCCAGAAGCAAAAGAGTTCTGTAAAGAAGAAGAGCCTCAACTTAAAGTAATTGATGATGATTATCAGGTGCTTGTCACTTAGCATAATTTTTTTCTAAGCAGAGAGGGGGAGAAATATGTTTTTTGAGAAAGATAAAAAAAATAGAAAATCAAGAAAAAATGTATAAGCAGCCTGATGTTAAAGAAATAATGAAAGAAAATGCTGAGGAAATATATTTTGGGGATGTATTGGCTTTAACAATAGCAGGGTTACAAGTTCTTGCACCAAGAGTATTATTATTTTTCCTCAGTTATTTATTCGTGATTGTGTTTTTTATAATGTTATGGAATTAAAAGTTCGATCAGAAGGGCTGTACTATTAATGGTATAGTCCTTTTGATCTAGAAAATACTTATGATCCTCCACCGATGGGTGGAAATAATTCAATAATATTGTCTGATTGGATATATGATTTCATATTAGTGATTTGTTTTCCATTCATTAAAATAATATTTATTTGTTTTTGATGTTTTAAACCTAATAAATTTAATAAGTCTTCTATATTATTTATTTTTTTAGTGTGGATATCAACTTTATATCTATTAGGTTCTTTTTCAATTTCTATATAGTCTGAATTTTCTATTTTATTTTGAAGAGTAGTGTGTACAATAAGAGATACATATTTCATATGAATCCTCCTCTCGTTTAGGAATAGTATAACATTTTTGATAAGATGATAAAGAATAGGGAGCTTAAAATATGTAATTTAAATATAAAGTATATTTGTTATTCATTCAATAATTTTTAATATAAAAAAGGATTGAATCTGAGATAAAAGACTCAATCCTTTAAAAGGTTTCTTTTAATATGCAAAAACGTGTTGTCCGATTTGAGTTATGGTTGTCCTAGAAAAAATCCAATTTGAAGTGGAAGTAACTGGGTTATAGAAAAACACAGCTTCCTGACTAGGGTCCCAACCATTTAAAGCATCATCTACAGCGTCATATGCAGTTTGGTTAGGTTGTAACCAAAAAGTACCATCATGAACTGGTGAAAAAGCCCAAGGTTCAAAGATTACTCCCTCCACATTATTAGGCCATCTGTCATCTCGAACTCTATTAATAATTACAGATGCTACAGCTACTTGGCCTTCATAAGGTTCACTTCTTGCTTCACTATAAACTGCGTGTGCCATCAATTGTCTTTCATAGTCAGATACTGAAATTCGCTGATCAGAAGAGCTTTTTCGTGTTACTGTTTTAGTAGTACTGACTGACTTTTCTAATTTAGTTGGAATGCACATGGTATCTTCAGCATAAATCAAATCAGAATCCAAATTATTAGCCTTTTTTAATTCTGTCACTGTTGTATCGTAGTTTTGTGCAATTCTCCAGAGAGTTTCACCCTTTTCTATTGTATGTTTATTTGGTGAATTAGGTATAGTCAACTCTTGTTCAGGTTCAATATGTTCCCAGACGTGATTTAGACTCCTTAATTCATCTAATTGAACATTAAATTCATTAGATATTTTCCATAATGAGTCTCCTGGATTAACAGTGTAAGTTTGACTTGAAGCGCTAGCCTCTTGGACTATTAGAGGTGATAGCATCAAACCTCCGACTGCCATCATAATTGCAAGTACTTTTTTTACACTTTTCATTTTTTCTTCCTCCCCCTTAAGTTAACATAATGTATAGACGCTAAGGATTATAGCAGTATAAAATAAATAATTCAAATCAATAAAGAGACTAGAACACCAGTTTATGAATATTTTCTTCTATGTAGAAATAATATTAAACTTTGTTAACATAATGCTTAATAATGGGTTAAATTGGACAAAAAAAGACCGCCTTTAATTTGGCGGCCTGAAATATCAAAGTTAAACCTGTTCACGTTCTCTTACTAATAAAGAAATTGAGTAAAGTCCAGCTAAACCAACAATTCCATATATTATTCTACTTAAAAGAGCTGTTTGTCCTCCAAAGATACTAGCAACTAAATCAAATCCAAAAAAACCTATGAGCCCCCAGTTAAGTGCGCCAACTATCATTAAAATAAGCGCTAACCTATCCATAGTACTACCACTCCTTTATTTAATAGTAGAGTTCCCTTATTCCTATTATTCCCATTCAACAGTAATTAATACAAAAGTTGTAATATTATATAATAAGTACTTAACTGTTGGCTGATTTTTTGATATTATCAAATTAAGTATAACAAAAAGTAAAGGAGACTAGATTATGAAAGCAAAAACAACAACAGGTACACCAGATAGTGCTAGTCTATTTCCAGAAGACAAAAAAGTATATGAACCTAGGGGTTCTATTGGTTGGGTGTTTTTATTACTTATGTCTATTGTTTTTGGAGTTATGGCTTGGTTTTCATTTATAGCTTATAGCGACTACACTGGACATTTTGGTGCAATGATTTCAATTATTTTGTTAGCACTCTTAGCAATTATTAGTTTTTTGATGTTTATTTGGTTTTTTAGAATAAGATATGAATTAACAGGCGATAAATTATTAATTTATTATGGACCATTAAAATACAATGTTGATTTATATTTAGTAGATGATATCGAAGTGAAAACACTTATTCCAAAACTATCTATCGCACTAATATTACCAGGTTTTTCTAAATGGGTCGTTTCATATAAAAATGAAGGTAAACTATTTATGTGTGCGACAAGGTCTATGAATAATATAACTATTGTTCGGACTAAAATTGGCAATATTGGGTTAACCCCAGCTAGAGAAGCTGATTTTATAGAAGAAGTAAATAAAAGAATACAGTTTTTTAAAGCTCTCGAATCAAGATAAGAGGAGTTTGTTCATCTTTTTGCCCAGCTGGATTATCTTTGATTATTTCTTTTATAGTGTCATCATCTAATTCTATATCAGCTGATTTTCCCATTATATCAATGTTTAAATCATTGGCATCCGCTACAACAGCGTTTATACCAGTTTCTTGTTTTATATGATCACAAACTTGTTGAGGATTTTTGGGTGACAAAATTCCTTTATCTCCATAATAATCATATGCTAAATCATTAAATCCATCTAAAGCCCAAACATCATTGCCAACTATCTTATAGAATAAACCTTTTATACCAAAAGGACGAGTAATAGCTGCAACAAATGAAGCTATTAGTATTCTAAATATACCTGCTCTATTTATAGCAACTTGCATTTTATGAGGGTTACCGACAGATTGCCCTGCAGAAGAAACATGTACAAATCGAGACAAAAACTTGGCAAATGGGATAACCTTCATTTCTTCTTTTTTTATTATTCTTTCCTGAGTTACTGCGATAACTTTCTCACTTATAGCTAGTATATCTCCTTTTTCATAAATTGGTTTTGCATATTCTGATATAACATCAATGTAATTGTCTTCTGTTGTAACAAAATGAGTTTTAATTGGATATCTTGCGTACTGTTTCTTTGAGATTGTAACATTAATTGGTTTACTCGGATTTGTTTTCACATTATTATAAGAATTATAAGACATTAAAGAACTCCTCTCTAAAAATTTCTGGTGTGATTATAAACTTTCAAAAGATTTTGTAGAAGTAAAAAATTTACATAGAAGAACTGAAATTTGCAGAAAATGAACGAATTTCAATGAATCCTTACTTGTATTATGCCCTATTTTTAATGAAGTATCAGTAAAAAGGGTGACAGATACTTCGTACTTATGTTATCATTAGGTCCTGCTACTCAAATTTGTCGTAAAAGATTGTTTTAAGAAGGATTTTTTTAAAAAAGATCGAAATTATATTTACCGTTTAATGAAAGGAGTGAGGTCAGCTTGGCAGTATCTTGTCAATCTATAGGGAAAGTTTATTTGCGACCTCCGAAGATGACAGATCTTGTCTACTATCAAAAATGGTGGAAAGATTCTCTAGCAAATTATTTAGATCTTGGAAGAATGAATGCAAGAATATCGACTCAAGCAATTACTGATTTTAAAAAACAAGTAAAAAATCGATATGTACCTGGTTGGTTTACAATAGTCCTTTGGGAGGACTTTTTTGATGAAGTGCCAGTTGGCTATATCAGATATAGACAAATTGAATGGAAAAAACGACGAGCTGAAATAGCTGTTCGTTTAGGTCAAGAACATTGGGGCCAAGAAATAGGACAAGCTGCTGTTGGTGAATTGTTAGCATACTTATTTTTTGAAAAAGGTTTAGAAGAAGCTTGGTTAAAGGTAGCTTCATTTAATCAACGTGCAATTCGTCTTTATGAAAAATGTGGTTTTATAGAAACAGATCGTATAATGGATGAAGAACACCCTGAATTGACTTGGAAGGTTATGAGTATTCATAAGACAAAGTTTGCAAGAATTAGTCCTTAATAATATATATAATAAATTAAACAGGAAGGTAGAAATCCTTCCTGTTTTTTTGTATGATTTAATCTGAAGGAATATGTAACTCTTTTTTTATTAGCTCCCAAATATCTTTTTTTTTCAAAACCCCGTCTCCAAGAAGCAACTCCTGCTAGATCATATTCTTCTATTAGTTCTAGTCTATTTTTAATTGATTCTTCTGTTTCTAACCAAGTTCTTTAACGACTATTTTTAACGACTATTATTTTTTTTATGTTCTGCATAATATTGTTTGTTATCTTCTTCAAAAGTGATTTCTGCTTCATTTTTTCTAAAATTTCTTTTATTCCTTTCATCCCATATGCAGTTTAATATATTTATTTAACATGTGAGATAAATTTTAATTTTCTGTTTCCAACGAATATTACCCTCCTAAATAAAATTACGAATTATGGCAATTATAGCATAAATGCAACTGATTTTGAGCATCTTATAGAAAAACGCTTTATAGTTAATATTTTGTTAAAGGAGGAGCATTTAATGAGAGTAGAAGTTGATCAAGATCTTTGCATTAGCTGTGGATTATGTGTAAATGAATGTCCTGAAGTATTTGAATGGAACGATGCAGGAAAAGCAGAAGAAAAAGCTAAAGAAGTTCCAGAGGACCAACAGTCAGCAGCTGATGAATCAGTAGAGGGTTGCCCTACAGATGCTATAAAAAAGCTTTAGTACTTTAACAGACATCCTTTTTAGGGTGTCTGTTTTTTTTTGGTCGGTATCTTAGTGTAATTGTTCTGTGATATTGTCACCCTAAGAATGTTCTGTAAAAATGTCACTATGACTAAAAAGGTGACATTTTCAAAGAACATTGACATTTGGTCGGTATCTTAGTTGCTCTATATTGCATAATCTAGTATTATGACAGTAGGTATCAAATTTAATTTGTAAGGGGCGTATGTTTATGGTCCATAGTTCACATAAAAATGTTGCTTCTCATAGAGTATCTCTTGTTACATTGGTTACAAATACTTTATTAGCTATCTTAAAAGGTGTTTTTGGAGTAATATTTGGAAGTGCGGCACTTGTTGCTGATGCTTTTCATTCTGTGAGTGATATTCTTTCTAGTGGAATTGTCTATTTTGGTATTATAGTTGCTAAAAGACCACCTGATAGTACTCATCATTATGGTCACGGAAAATTAGAATCAGTAGCTTCTAAAGTTGTAGCACTAATATTGATACTAACCGCAATAGCTTTAGGTTATAATGCCATTTCAATATTTTTTGAAACGCACTATGTCCCCGGAAGAGGAGCTATAATAGGTGCAGTTATATCAATTGTAGTAAAAGAAATTTTGTTTAGATATAATTATAGTATGGGAGTAAAAAATAATAGTAGTGCTCTAAAAGCAGACGCTTTGCATAATCGATCAGATGCCATTTCCTCATTAGCTGCTTTACTTGGAATTTTAGGTGCTCGATTTGGATTTTTAATTTTAGATCCGATAGGTGCTTTACTTGTTTCTGTATTGATATTACGTATGGGTATTAAACTTTATCTAAGTTCTATTCGTGAACTGATCGATACAGCACCAAGTAATGAAACTCTAGAACTTATATCAGATATTGTAAAAAACACTAAGGGGATACAAAATGTACATGACATAAAAGCTAGGTACCATGGTCCTAAGATCCTAGTAGATATGAAAGTATGTGTAAATCGAAATAGTACAGTTGCTGAAGGCCATCATTTTGCGGGAACAGCTAAACACCATATACTTAAAGATATACCTGAGATTGAAAATGTTCTAATTCATGTAAACCCTTGTCAATTTGATAAACAAAACTGTAAAGAGTGTCAAAAAAGAGAAAGGGTAGATAAAAATGAACAATAATGATGCTAAAAAAATAATTGATATATTAACAAAAACCTATCCCGATGCACAAACTGCATTAAATTTTAATACACCCTTTGAACTATTAATTGCAACTATTTTATCAGCCCAATGTACAGATGAAAGGGTGAACTTGATAACTGATAAATTATTTAAAAAAGCCAATACACCAAATCAAATGTTAGAAATTGGTGTAGAACGACTTATAGAATATATTCAAGGTGCTGGTTTATATAAAAATAAGAGTAAAAATATTATTAAAACATGTGAACTATTAGTTTCAGAACATGGAGGGTGTGTCCCTGATAATAGAAAAGACCTTGAAAATCTACCAGGAGTAGGTAGGAAAACTGCTAATGTAGTTCTTGCAAATGCTTTCAATCAACCTACGTTAGCTGTTGATACTCATGTTTTTCGAGTAGCTAGGCGTATGGGATTATCTAAAGGAGATACAGTATTAGATGTTGAAAAAGATCTGATGGAAATTCTTCCAAAAACTTATTGGATTGATGCACATCATACTTTGATTTTTCATGGACGTAATAGATGTAAAGCAAGGTCACCTCAATGTAAAACATGTGAAGTACAAAAACTGTGTTTACAAGGAGAGGGAAAATGAATCTACACCAAAAGATAACACAACTAGCAAAAAAAACAGGTTTTCCTCTAGTCTCAGTTATACCAACAGATAGATATGAATGCGGATACAACAGGTTAGCAACCATTCAAAAAAACCTTGGGGAGTATCCATTTGTTAAAAATGATCCCGATTATAGAACTACACCTAACAAATATACTACTTGGGCAAAATCATTGATTATAGGGCTATATCCCTATGGATGTGCACCAGAAAAAACATCACCCAAACCAAATGATCAGTTTATACGTGGACGATTTGCTAGAGTAGCTTGGGGTAGAGATTATCATTTAGTTGTAAAAGAGGCATTAGTTGATTTAGCTCAAAAATTGAAAAAACATAGTATCATATCATCTAATTTTTTACCTATAGTAGATACAAGCCCTCTAGCAGAAAGAGAACTAGCATTTAGAGGGGAACTTGGAATTAAAGGAAATCATAATTGTTTAATGGTTCCTGGACTGGGTTCATTTTTTTTTATAGGTGGCTTGTTAATAGATACAGAATTACCACAGATGAATAACTTAAACTTAACTACTAGTAAATGTCTAAACTGTGAAAGGTGTATTAATTCATGCCCGGGGTCTGCTTTAGACTCAAAGAGCTATCTTGATTTAAATAATTGTGCTGCGTACCTTACTGTAAAAAAAGGATTTTTAACTAGAAAACAACGAAATATCATAGGAGATTATTTATATGGCTGTGACAAATGCCAAGTGGTATGCCCAGAAAATAGAAATAATGACGATTATAGCCCAGATTGTATGCCTGAATGGGGAGAAGAAGTATTAAATATAGATGATATTTATCCGAAAATTTCAGATATATTAAAGTTAAGTAATAAACAATTTAAGAACCGATTTAAAGATAATGCTATTTTCTGGCGAGGCAAAAAGGTGCTACAAAGAAACGCACTAATAGTTCTTGGAAACTTAAAAGATCCACGTAGTACACAGCTAGTTTTAGATAGTTTTCATGATCAACGTGAAATCATAAGAACAATGTCCGTTTGGGCTAGTGAAAAAATATATGAAAATTTGAATAACAAAGAAAGAGAACAAGTGTTAAAAGAATTAAATGTATTATATAACAATGAAAAATCAGAAATGGTTTTAAATGAGTTAAAACAAACATTAAACAATATTTCGTAAAGGAGGCCAACTATGCATGTAGTGTTAGTTGAACCTGAAATTCCACCTAATACAGGTAATGTATCTAGAACTTGTGCAATAAGTAATAGTACTTTACATTTAGTAGAACCTTTGGGTTTTTCAATATCGGATAGAGATTTAAAAAGAGCTGGCTTAGATTATTGGGATCAATTGTCATATTATGTTCACAAAGATTTTAATTCTGTAGAAAATATGTTAGGAGATAAACCTTTCTATTTAGCTACTACAAAAGGAAAACATTACTATCACGAAATTTCTTATCCAAAAGATAGTGTCTTAGTATTTGGAAAAGAAACTGCCGGGTTATCTGACGAACTATTAGAAAAATATCAATCTAATACTATAAAAATACCTATGTCACCTGAATTTAGGTCCCTAAATTTAAGTAACTCGGTTGCAATCACTTTATTTGAGGCTTTGCGTCAACAAAACTTTCCTGGTCTTTTGACATAAAAGTTATTTCAGTAATTCATGAAGGAGATCTAAAAAAAGTATAGAGTTATTTTTAGAGACTTAATTTAAAGGAGATTATAATATGTATAAAGTTATTTTATTTGACCTGGATGGGACTCTTCTACCAGTGGATACTAATATGTTTTTGCATCAGTATTTAAAACTTATTAAAGAAAATGTTAAAGAATTATATAATCCTGATTTGTTCGTTAACCATGTTTTAGAAGGTAGTAAGTATATGATTAAAAATAAAGAGTCAGAAAAAAGTAATGAAGAAGTTTTTTTTGATTACTTTTTAGAGGTAGTTGATCTTTCTAAAAATGAGTTAAACTCATTCTTTGAATATTTCTATGATAAGGAGTTTCCAAAACTAGAAACGTATATTGGACAAACAAATGATATTCCGTTAGAGATAATAAAATATTTAAGAAAAAAAGGGTATCAAATAGTGATAGCAACAAACCCTGTTTTTCCAAGAAAAGCGATAGAACATAGGTTATCATGGATAAATATTTCTCCTGACGAGTGTGATCTGATCACCTCTTATGAAAATATGCATCATGCAAAACCTAATCCAAAATATTACAGCGAAATATCTTCTAAATTGAATGTAAGACAAGAGAACTGTTTAATGATAGGAAACGATACAAAAGAAGATTTAGTTGCTAAAAAAGTTGGTATGGAAGTATTTTTGGTTACAGATTACTTAATAGATCAAGGTGAAGGATATATTGAAGAACTATCACCAGATCAAAAAGGAACTCTAAACGAAATGTCAAACCTTTTAAAACAAAACTTGTGAAATTAGCACTAATGGTCTATAATTAATAATAGATACTAATAGAAATAGTAACTCATGGGAAGGGAGAACCTAAAATGACTGATGTTAAACGAAGTAAGAAAAGAATGACTAAACAAAGAAAAATTATATTAGAGGTTTTGAAAAACACTACATGTCACCCTACAGCAGATTGGGTATATGATCAAGTAAGAGAAGAGTTACCGAATATTAGTTTAGGTACTGTATATCGTAACTTAAAAGTTCTTAAGGAAATGGGAGAAATAATGGAACTTGATTATGGAAGTACCTATAGTCGTTTTGATGGAAATCCTAAAAATCATTATCACTTTGTTTGTAATAACTGTGAACGTGTTTATGATATAGATATGCCTGTAAAAAATGACTTAACAGACATTGCAAATGATCATACTGATCATTTAATTGAATATCATCGTTTAGAATTCTATGGAATGTGTAGTAAATGCAATTCTAATAATATAAAATATGAATAAAAAAGTCTCGTTGAGTTAATCAACGAGACTTTTTTTATCTTTGTTAACCCTATCAAGATAATAATAATTCAAGAGTACTTTTAATACAGCAGCAAGTGGTATTGAAATGAGAACTCCTATAATTCCATACAAGGCTCCACCAATTGTAATTGCTAATATAGTTGAAAAAGGACTTAGATCAACTGCTTTTCCAAGTAAAATAGGAGTTAGAATAAAAGCATCAATACTTTGGATTAAAATATACATAATTGATACAATTATTGCAGTTTCGAAAGAGTATGATAAAGCGACAAGTATTGCCGGAAAAGCAGCAATATATGGTCCAATATATACAATGATATTTAAAAGTGCTGCAAGTAACCCTAATAAGAAGAAAAACCTGATTTCTAAAACAAACAATCCAAAGCTAGTAAAAATACCTACTAATAAGCAGCGACTCAAATTACCTCGTAAATATTGTCCAACTTTTAAATCTATTACATCTATGACTTGGTTAGCTTCATTTTGATACTTTTTTGGAAAGAAAGAAATAACATTGTTTTTTATATCCTTAATATCTCTTAAAAGGTAAAATACTAAAAACATTATTATTAAGAATTCAAAAAAACCACTTATTAATCCAATAGAAAACTGGGTAAAATGTTGAAACAAATCCTGTATTCCATCAAGAGCTCTTGGAAGTGAATCGAATGCCCCGCTTAAATACTCTGTGAATTCTGGCCCTTCTATTACTTTATTTAACTGATTTAAATAAGTTTCAAGATTAAGAGTTTGATATAAGACTGGAGCATGATTAGCAAGTTCTTTTATTTCACTATACATCCTGGGTATAGTGAGAAATAAAAATCCTATAATCATTAGAATAAAGATTAAAAATGTTATAGCGGCTGCACTTGTTCGGGATAACTTTTGTTTTTCTAATAAATCAGTAAGTGGACTTATAGCATAGACAATTAAAATACTAACTAATAACAAAGAAATAACCCATGATATTTCTTTAACGAACCAGAGAAAACCAATGATTGAAACTATTAGGACAATTATTTTAATAGCAAGATGCCAATATGATTTATAAGTTTGCTCGTCCATTTAAATTCACCTCTTTTTAGTCCTTTCATTAATTAATTATAACAGATAATTAAAGACAATTACAGTTAGTAGACAAACACCACCTTGTTTCATATAATTGGAGTAAATAAGCAAAAGGGGTGTATTAATTGGAAGTTATTGACCTAAGAAGTGACACTGTCACTAAGCCCACAAAGCGGATGCGCCAATCTATGGCAGATGCTGAGGTTGGAGATGATGTCTATGAAGATGATCCTACAGTACAGGCTTTAGAAGAAAAAAGTTCAGAACTTTTTTCTAAAGAAGCAGCTTTATTTTTTCCAACAGGTACAATGGCTAATCAAGCCGCCTTAATGGCACATACTAAACCAGGAGATGAAATTATACTTGAACAAGATATGCATATATATATGTATGAAGTAGGAGGCTTGTCCATTTTATCTGGCTTACAAGCAAGACAACTACCAAGTGAAAATGGACAATTACAACCTATGCAAGTACAACAAGCTATTAGACCAGAAAATATTCATTTTCCTGAAACTACTTTGATATGCCTAGAAAATACACATAACTTACATGGTGGAACAGTTCTATCTAAAGACTCAATTGATCGAATAGCTAAAATAGCAAAAAAAAATAATATACCTTTACATCTAGATGGAGCACGAATATTTAATGCAGCAACTTATTTAAATACTACAGTTAAAGAGTTGGTTCACGGTTGTGACTCAGTCATGTTTTGTTTATCAAAGGGATTATCAGCCCCCGTCGGATCTGTTTTAGTTGGAACAAAAAGCTTTATAGAAAAAGCTAGAAAGTGTAGAAAACTATTAGGTGGTGGTATGAGACAAGTTGGGGTTATGGCAGCAGCTGGATTAGTAGCTTTAGAAGATATGGTTACTAGATTACAAGAAGACCATGATAATGCTAGATTATTAGCTCAAGGATTAGATGAATTTTCATGGATCAATGTAGAATTAGAAAAGGTGCAAACAAATATTGTCAGGTTTAGTTTTGATAATACGTATATTTTTGACGGGGACTTTCAATTAGAGTTACAAAAACATAATATAAAGGTAAATTTTAGCGGTGATGGTAGAGTTCGTATGGTTACACATAAGGATATAACTACTTCACAAATAAACAAAACATTAGATATTATAGCAAAACTATAATTAGTTTTTGGGATAATATTCAATTTCGAAATTAATTTGACCTTTAAATGCTATTCGATTTCTTAAGGTTTTGCCTTCTACCTGTTTTATCTTAGGAACTACTTTTTGGATTTTTTTAATGGATGGGTTATTTTCAGGTATTTTTTCGATAATTTTAGCTTCAACGTCAAGTTTTTGTGGAGGGATCACATCTAAAGTTTTTTTCCAACTAACATTAACTTTTGTATTTTTATTAGATATTTGCCTCACAGATTTAGTAGTAAGTAATAAATCAGCATTAAGTAATACCTTGTTTGGAGAAACTGTTTTATAAGTTATTCTTTTAATTTGGTATTCAGTTGGAATTTTTAGCTGTGGTTTAACCCCCTCTATATATAAAACTTTTGCAAACTCTTTTGTAAGAGTGATTTTATTGGCGGGACTGTTAGTATTTTGTTTAGAAATTTTAATTTGCATGTTATCCCCTCCTTTTACTGTTGTTAATATCAGATTATGAATAAAAAATACTATTGTCACTAATTTATAATGATTAACGTAAAAACTTTATAATAGTAATATTTATAGAAGAGATTTAAAACTTAGGGAGGGGTTTCATGCAATTTTCTGTGAAAGTATCTTATCTAATCAGTATCATATTGTGCTTAACTATATTTTTAGTTTTACCAGAACTTCCTTCTATTGGTACTGAAAGCACAGAATCTCTGTTTACTTTGTCGTGGTTAATATTATCAGTTCTAGTGTTAACAGCTCATATTAGACACTTTTTATCTAATATGAAAAAGGATAGAAAGAAGCAGCTTGATAGGCCAAAAACATCTTTAACAGATTACAAAAGAAAAAATAAGCGCTTGAGACAGTAGTATTTTGTTCTTTAAAGCGATGTGCTAAAATATTAAATAGACTATAAAGCGGGAGAATGATAAATATGACAAAACATCAAGAGTTAATAAAATATATTACAGACTTACCTGTTGGTACAAAGATATCTGTAAGAAAAACTGCCCACGAATTATCTGTAAGTGATGGTACAGCTTATAGAGCGATAAAAGATGCCGAGAATAAAGGATTAGTAACAACAATTCCTAAAACAGGTACTATAAGAATAAAAAATAACAAAAAGGAATATAGCCAAACTGTAACTTTTGCTGAATTAATTAAAGTTGTTAATGGTACTGTTTTAGGTGGGAATGAAGGACTATATAAACCACTAGATAAATTTATCATTGGTGCAATGGAACTTAAGGAAATGTCTGAATATATAAATGAGGGTTCTTTATTAATAGTAGGAAATAGAGAAAAAGCACACGAACTAGCATTAAAAAAGGGTGCAGCAGTATTAATATCAGGTGGGTTTGACACTAATATGGTAAATAGAGAGCTTGCGGATAAATGTGCGCTACCTATAATTACAAGTCCATATGATACTTATAGGATAGCTACTCTTATAAATAAAGCATTAACAAATAAGAATATGGAAAATGAAATACTACATGTAGAGGATATAATGAGCGATTATGTTTACTACCTAAAAGAAACAGATACTTATGATGATTGGAAAAGCTTGTTAGACCAAACAAAACATAGTAGGTTCCCTGTGGTTGATTTGAACAATATAGTAAAGGGTGTTGTTACTTCTAAGGATATAACTGGTAAAAAACAGGGGACTCCTGTATATAAAATGATGACAAAAAATCCAATAACTGTTTCTCCGGAAACCCTTATAGCGTCTGTTGCTTATATTATGATTTGGGAAGGTATAGAAATGATTCCAGTAGTAGCTGGTGGTGGTTGTTTAAAAGGAGTAGTTAGCCGGCAGGATGTAATGGAAGCAATGCAATTTGGTAATGGTCAAGATGAAAATTCAGGAGTAGCTTTTAAAAAGTTAATTGAGAAAAACTTTTCTAAAGTACGAACTGATATAGGTGTTGAATTGACTGGGTATGTAACACCAGCCATGACAAATCAAATGGGTGGAATGGAACCAGCCATTTTAACAACACTTTTGATGCAAGCAAGTTTTTCTGCTTTAGGCCATGATAGAGATTATAATGTAGTATTAGAAAACTTTTCATTTAACTACTTAGCACCTATTCAGTTACAACAAAAAATAACTGTTGTAGCACGTACTTTAGAAAACTCTCGTAAATATGGGAAAGTTGACCTAGAAATTAGGTATAAAGACCAGATATTGGTTAAGGGCTTTGTGTCTAGTCAGATCTTAAAAAAATAGGCTAATCTAATTCTTTTGGAGTAACCCAAACAGTAAGTTCTTCTGTGATTATTAAGCTATCAACTTCAATTTTATATTTACTATCATTAATACTAACTTCCCTTTTATCGAATAACTGATAGATTAAATTGGGTTCTAATTGTGATACTTGATGTCCGATTACTTCACTTGCTATTTCTTGACAGAACTCTTCGATTGCTAATTCAACTTGGGTATTATCATAATCTACAACGATATCAGTTTTTTTTACCTTACTTTGTGGAGGGTATTGACTCCATTGTTCTTCCATATTTCTGAGTTCTTCTTCTAACTTTGAGACTCGTTCTTCTGTTTGTGTTAGTTCTTGATCAAGCTCTGTTTTTTCCCAATACAAGGATTCTAGTTCTTGACTAAAATAATGAAAACTAATATAAGCACCAATTAAAATACCTATGAGAAACCAGCCTAATCTGATTTTCCATAAGTATTTATGGTCTGTTGTCATGAGTTTTGCCCTCCGATTAATAATGTTATAATTATAACACCAATATGAGCACCCAAAAAAGCAGCAAAAATAAATATTAACTGTTTAATAACAGTGTGTAGCTGACCACCTAAAAAGCCCATTTCTAATTCTTTAATAGTAGTGAAAGTACCTCCGAGGGCAGCTACTAAAGCCCATATTTTTAAACGTTCAGCAATGTTCATCATAGTTTGTAATGGAGGTTTTCCTCCAATACCGGCTCCTAAACTTCCAATTAATGAGCCACCGATAACAACTCCTAAAGCAATAAAAAAATTCAGAATCAAAGTACTAAAAAATGTAGTCATAAACAGACATCAACTCCTATGCTAAACTTATGTCAGGGGGAAGTATATTATGCCAAAACCTTTTGTTCATCTACACAATCACAGTCATCATAGTTTGTTAGATGGAAAATGTAGAATCGAAGATCTAGTAGAAAAAGCTAAGCAATTGGACATGCCTGCCCTTGCTCTTACAGATCATGGGGTGATGTATGGAGTAGTGGAATTCTACAAAAAGGCTAAAGAAGCTGGTATTAAACCAATTCTAGGCTGTGAAGTCTATGTTGCTCCTAGAAGTAGGTTCGATAAAGATCCAGCTAAAGATAAAGAACAATATCATCTAGTACTATTAGCACGAAATCAAACAGGATATAAAAACCTAATGAAACTTGTTTCTTTAGCATATCAAGAAGGTTTTTATTATAAGCCCCGTGTTGATTATGAGTTATTAGAACAATATAGTGAAGGTATTATTGCCCTAAGTGCATGTCTAGGTGGAGAGATACCTTCATTAATTTTACAAGGGCAATATCAAAAGGCAAAAGATAAAGCAAATAAACTAAAGGAAATCTTTGGCCCTCACAATTTTTATCTAGAACTACAAGACCATGGTTTGATTGAAGAGAGAAAAGTTAACACTCATTTATTAGAATTATCAAGAGAGCTTTCAATTGAATTAGTAGCTACAAATGATATTCATTATATAAATAAAGAAGATGCGACTATTCACGATGTTCTATTATGTATACAAACTGGTAAAAAAGTATCTGATGATGATAGGATGAAATTTCCCAATGAAGAGTTCTACATGAAAGATGGCGACAATATGAATCAACTTTTCTCTGAGTTTCCCAGAGCTATAGAAAATACATTGAAAATAGCCGATAAATGTAATGTAGAATTAGATTTTGATACATTACACTTGCCTTACTTTGAAGTACCAAAGGATCATGATGAGAACAGTTATCTTCGTGAACTATGTATGAAAGGGTTAAATAAACGCTACCAGGATATCACACCTGAAATACGAGAAAGGCTCGAATATGAATTAGACATAATCCAACGAATGGGTTATGCTTCATATTTTTTAATAGTTTGGGATTTTGTTAGATTTGCTCATGAAAATAATATTTTAGTTGGTCCAGGTAGAGGTTCAGCAGCGGGGAGTCTAGTAGCGTATTGTCTAGAAATTACAAATATAGATCCTATTAGATATGGTTTATTATTTGAACGATTTTTAAATCCAGAACGAGTTAATATGCCAGATATTGATATTGATTTCTGCTATGAAAAAAGAGAACAAGTTATCGACTATGTTGTTAAAAAATATGGCAGTGATAAAGTGGCGCAAATAATCACCTTTGGTACAATGCAGGCTAGAGCAGCTGTTAGAGACGTTGGGCGTGTTCTTGGGATGGGTTATGGTGATGTGGATAAAGTAGCAAAGATGATCCCACATGAACTTGGAATAACTATAGATAAAGCTTTAGAATTAAATAAGGACTTAAAAAACCTGTATCAAGAAGATCCTCAAGTTAAAAGATTACTTGATATATCAAAATCTATCGAAGGTTTACACAGACATGCTTCAACTCATGCTGCAGGTATAGTGATAGCTAAAGAACCTTTGACTGAATATGTTCCATTACAAAGTAATGAAGGACAAATAATGACTCAACTACCCATGGGAACTTTAGAAGAACTCGGTCTATTAAAAATGGACTTTTTAGGACTAAAGACTTTAACAATGATGAATAGAGCTGTAGGTATTATTGAAAAAACTACTGGTAAGCCTATAAAATTGGATGAAATTTCACTAGATGATAATACTACTTATGAATTGATTCGATCAGGAAATACTCTTGGAATTTTTCAGCTAGAGTCTAGTGGTATGAGAAATGTTTTAAAAGAGTTAAAGCCAACAAGTTTTGAAGATATTATTGCAACTTCTGCTTTATATCGCCCAGGTCCTATGGAGCAAATTCCAACCTTTATCGAAAGTAAACATGGAAAACGTGAAATTTCTTATCCACATCCAGATCTAAAATCAATACTAGAAGAAACATATGGTATTATGGTTTATCAAGAGCAAATAATGCAAGTAGCAAGTGAAATGGCAGGATTTTCATTGGGTGAAGCGGATTTATTAAGGCGTGCTATTGGGAAAAAGAAAAAAGATATATTAAATGAACAAAAGGTTAAGTTTGTAGAAGGTTGTGTAAATAAAGGTTATGACAGAAAAGTAGGAGAACATGTTTATAATTTAATTGTTAAGTTTGCAGACTATGGATTTAATAAATCACATTCAGCTGCTTATGCCTATATTGCATATCAGTCAGCCTATCTAAAAGCCAATTATCCCACTCAGTTTATGGCAGCACTATTAACTAATAGTATGAATGATACAGAAAAACTAGCACTATATATCGATGATGCTAATTCACAAGGTATAGAAATATTACCACCGGATATTAATGAATCTTTAGTTGATTTTACAGTAGTTAGTGATAAACGAATTCGATTTGGTTTAGCCGCTATAAAAAATGTAGGCCGTGCTGCTGTACATGAAATAATAAAATCCAAATATAAGAATGGTGGTTTTAATTCTTTTGATGAATTTTGTTCACAAATTGATTTAAGAGTTTGTAACCGTAAAGTTATTGAAAGTCTTGTAAAAGTAGGTGCCTTTGACGAGTTAGGATATAATAGAAAACAATTGTTACAAGTGGTAGATGAAGCAATCAAAAAGGCTCAAATGTTTTCAAAGAGTTCTAATAATGGCCAAGTTACAATGTGGGAAATTGTATCAGATGGTCTGCCTAAGATAGAAGTTAACTATCCTAATGTGACTGAATTTAATTTAAAAGATAGACTTGATATGGAAAAAGAATTATTAGGTTTTTATGTTAGTGGTCATCCTTTAGATGACTATAAGAAGAAGATGCAAAGTTTTCATACCGTTCCAATAAACAAATTAGTTGAATTACAAGATGGTGCACAAATTTATGTTGGAGGAATTCCTTATGGAATTAAAGAAATACTAACTAAAAAAGGACAAAAAATGGCGTTTTGTTCTCTAGAAGATCAGACAGGTTCTGTAGAACTAGTGATTTTTCCTAATCAATATGGTTTAGCACGACCACTTTTATATGATAGTCAACCATTACTTATAAAAGGTAAGTTGGATAAAAAAGAAGAAGGCGAAACAAAATTAATTGTACAACAGATTAATTCTTTGAGCCAAGTAGAGCTACCTAAAAAAAAGATTTATATAAAAGTATTAAAAACTAAAAATCCTCAATTAGAAAAATTGAAACATTTACTAATTGAACAAAAAAGTGATTTACCAGTTTTACTATATTTCCCTGAAAATAAAAAACTAGTTGAAGTAGATCCATCTTGTTATGCTTCAGACAATCAAGAGTTTATTAAACAAGTAGAAAAGTTAATGGGTGAAGGTTCCATTAAAGTAAAGATTAAGGAGGGAACCAAATAATGAGAAAAACTAAAATAGTATGTACAATAGGGCCAGCTTGTGAAAAGAAAGAAACTTTGGCTACTATGATTCAAAAAGGAATGGATGTTTGTCGTTTAAACTTTTCACACGGTGATTATGATGAACATCAAGTCCGTATTGATACCATAAAAGAAGTTTTTTGGGACACGAATCGCCTAGCAAGTGTATTGTTGGACACCAAAGGTCCAGAGATAAGACTTGGTAATTTCGAAGGTGGTCAGATAAATTTAGAACAGGGTCAAGAGTTTATTTTAACAACAGAAAATATAGAAGGTAATAAAGATAAAGGGTCTGTAACATATCAGGATATTACCCAAGATGTGAAACCCGGTGATCGAGTGTTACTTGATGATGGTTTAGTAGAGCTATTAGTAAATGAAGTAAGTAATACTGAAGTGAAAACAGTTGTTAAAAACAATGGAGTAATAAAGAACAAAAAAGGTGTGAATCTTCCGGGAGTTAAATTATCATTACCAGCAATGACAGAGAAAGATAAAAGTGATATTTTATTTGGAATAAAAAATAATGTGGATTTTATTGCTGCTTCTTTTATTAGAAAAGCCCAAGATGTATTAGAAATAAGAAGATTTTTAGAAGATAATAATGCAGATATTCCTATAATTTCTAAAATTGAAAATAAAGAAGGTGTAGAAAACTTAAACGAGATTTTAGATGTTTCTGATGGTCTAATGGTAGCTAGAGGTGATTTAGGTGTAGATATTCCACCTGAAGAAGTTCCTCTTGTACAAAAACGTATGATAAAAAGATGTAATCAAGAAGGTAAACCTGTAATAACTGCCACACAGATGTTAGAATCTATGACAGAAAATCCAAGACCCACTCGTGCAGAAGCAAGTGATGTAGCTAATGCAATTTTTGATGGGACAGATGCTATCATGTTAAGTGGCGAAACAGCAGCGGGAGATTATCCTGTAGAAGCTGTCAGTACTATGGCTAATATTGCAATAACCACTGAAAAAGAACATGCACAAACAGATTCTCGCACTGATGCAGGAACTGGAATAACGGAATCAATAGGATTTTCTACATGTAATATAGCAGGTCAATTAAGCGCTAATGCAATATTAACTTCAACTCAGTCAGGTTATACTTCTAGAATGGTGGCTAAATTCAGACCCAATGCACCAATCATTGCAATTACACCTAAAGAAAATATTGTAAGAAGGTTAGTACTAACTTGGGGAGTCTATCCTGTTAAAGCTAGCCCTACTGATTCCACAGATGAAATGTTCCAAGAAGCAATTCGAGCTTCATTAGCTTCAAACTATATAAATGAAGGGGATCTTGTGGTAATAACAGCAGGTATTCCAGTTGGAGTTTCAGGCACTACTAACTTAATCAGAGTACATACAGTTGGAGATATTATTGTTTCTGGTTCTGGTATTGGTAAAAAACCAGTTACAGGTCGTGTTGTTAAAGTAGAAAGTAACGAAGACTTTAATAAAATTTCAGAAGGAGACATAGTAGTTTTAAAAGGAACCACCAAAGATACAGTCCCATATTTAGCTAAAGCAGCTGGTTTAGTTGCAGAAGAGGGAGGATATACGTCTCCTAGTGCTATTGTCGGACTGGAATTAGGTGTACCTGTTATAGTAGGTGCAGGTGGAGCTTTAGAAAAGCTAAATGATGGAGAAGAGGTTACAATAGATTCACTGCGTGGCTTTGTGTATCGGGGGCAAGCTACAATTCTATAGTGTCGATTGGGGTGAATACTTTTGATTTCTAATACAAATATTAGGGTGCGTTATCAAGAAACAGATCAAATGGGAGTTGTATATTACGCTAATTACCTAGCTTGGTTTGAAGTAGGTAGAAATGAATTTTTTAGAGAAGTAGATTTTCCATATGGCAGACTGGAAGATAAAGGGGTTTATCTTCCAGTTGCCAGTGCTAGCTGTAATTATAAAAGTCCTGCTCGTTATGATGATTTAATAACTGTAAGCACTAAAATCTTAAAATTGACTCCTGCGCGCATTATCTTTAATTATAGAGTTTTTAGAGAAAGTGATGGAAAAGAGTTAGCAACAGGAGAAACTTCTCATGCATTTGTTTCTGAAAGAGGTAATCCTATATCTATGAAAAAACACTTTCCAGATTTATATGAAAGGATTCAAGAATATGTAAGTTAAATTGGATTACCTGGGAGGTTAATTTATGTTGGTTAAAGCATTATTAATTTTTACTTTAATTCCTTTACTAGAAGTATGGGTTCTAGCTAGATTAGGTCAAAGTATCGGTCCACTACCAACAATAGTTTTGGTTGCTATCACTGGGTTTGTGGGTGTATTTCTAGCTAAAAGTCAAGGTTTAATAGTTATCACAAAACTCCAAAAAAGATTATCAACAGGCCAACTTCCAACTGATGAACTCTTTAGTGGAGCATGTATATTAGTTGGAGGTGCCTTATTACTTACACCTGGAGTTGTAACTGACATTTTTGGGTTAACTTTATTAATTCCATTTACTAGACCTATTTGGAAGAAGCTATTTCATAGAATAATTAAAGCAATGACCAAAAAAGGAAATTTAAACATTTATTATTCTGGAAATTTTAATAATGAACCAAATTACTATGATGTAGACTATGAAGTTGATTATGATGAAGACAAAATCGATTAACACTAAAATCCCTTCTTTCGAATATTTTTTTAATTACTATAATAAGATTTAGTAATGATAATTCGAAGGAAGGGGTAATGGTTATGGAATATGAAGCGTATGATGTGGTGTTAATTCCCTTTGTTATGGGATTAATTCAAGTACTAAAAAAACTAGGTATGCCAAAGAAACTATCACCTATAGTTGCTTTAGTTATAGGAAACGTTATGGGTTTTGTTTATCTTGCTCCTGGAGAGCCTGAAAAAGCAATTATTTGGGGTACTTCTATTGGTCTTGCTTCCATTGGAGTCTATTCGGGGACTAAAAACACTGTTGAAATGAATAAGTATAAATAAATATTTTATATTTAGATTGGATCGATTCGTTCCAATCTTTTTTATTTTTAATTATTTGATTTACATTTATTTTTTTATATAATTAATATAGAAATATAAAAATTGATGTGTATTGGTATACCTATCAAAATCGTTTGAAGTTGAGAAAATATCGGAGGTATTATAATGAGGGCTTTCACCATTTCTAGACATGGTTTTAGTACAATTGGGTTCTTTTTGTTAGGCGCTATAGTTTCATGGCTTTTCTATTTTATTGAACTATCTATTGTTTTTTTGGCTCTTGCTACTTTTACAGCAATCTTTTTTCGAAATCCAAAACGATACCCCCCTAAGAGTGATAATTTAGTTGTTTCACCTGCTGATGGTAAAGTTATGGATATAGAAACTATTACTGAACCAAACTTTACAAATCAAGAGATGAAAAGAGTAAGGATTTTTCTGTCACTATTAGATGTTCATATTAATCGTATGCCATTAACAGGACAAGTTGTAAATACTAAGTATTATCCTGGAAAATATCTTGTTGCTTGGAATGATAAGGCTTCAGAAGAAAACGAACGAAATGCAATAATGATCAATGGTCGAGGAGTTAATTATGTAGTTGTTCAAATTGCTGGATTTGTTGCAAGACGTATTGTTTCAGAGGCAAAGACAGGAACTGTTCTTTCTATAGGTGATAGTTTTGGGATGATAAAATTTGGATCTTGTACAGAATTATACCTTCCCCAAAATACAGATGTTAAAGTGAAATCAGGTGATAAAGTACGTGCTGGAGAGACTATTATGGCTGTTACAAAAGAAGAAAATTAAAATATAAGGGGTAAAACAATGATATATATCATTGTTTTACCCCCCCCTTTTTTTGTAGCAGAGGATAAGTAGAACATTGCTAGTTGTGCTTTTTATTCCATAATTTATCTGCCATTTTGGCCCATTCATTAGCAGTATTTTTACATTTACTTGTTAAGTGTTCAACTGATTCTTCTTCAAAAAGATGTGTGGAATATGCGTTTGAATTATAAACCATTTCTTCTAGCATTTCTGGTTTATCTAGAAGCGGACAAGGACGTAATGGGTTTTCATCAAAAGGCTGTTTGTCTTTGTACTCTTTAAAAAGTGGAGATTTTAGAGCTTCTAGTAGTGTGGTATCTTTTATATTTACATTTGCATAATGAATAAATGCACAAGGTTCTACATCTCCGTTAGCATTTATATGAATATAATTTCTACCACCAGCGATGCATCCACCAGAAAATTCCCCGTCATTCCAAAAGTCTATTAAAAAAATTGGTTTCTCTTTTCTAAATCTATTTATTTGTTTATACATTGTAGCTCTTTGTTTAGGACTTGCTAACATATTTGAAGTTTCATTTTTACCTATCGGCATATAGGTAAAGTACCATCCAAACAAACAACCAGAATCAATCATTTCATTAATGTAGTCTTCAGATGCAACAATATCAGTATTATAAGCATGGTATGTTGTAGAGAAGCCAAAAGGTACACTATAACTTTTTAGAATCTCCATAGCTTTTCTAATTTGACCATAAGTACCTAAACCACGTCTCTTATCAGAGATAGCTTCAAATCCGTCAATACTAATAGCAAGAGCAATATTACCAACTTCCCTTAACTTACTTGCTAACTCTTTATTAATTAAAGTTCCATTAGTAAAAGATAAAAAAGCACAATCATTATGTTTTTTTGCAAGATCTATTATTTCGTTGTTTTTTAACATTGGCTCGCCACCAGAAAATATATACATATAGATGCCAAGTTCTTTACCTTCTGTAATGATTCTGTTCATTGTATCGTAACCTAAAGTAGACTTATGATAATCACCTGCCCAACATCCTTCACATTTGAGATTACAAGCTGCAGTTGGGTCCATCAAGATTGCCCATGGAATATTACAATCATGTGTTTTACTTAAATCTTCGTTTACTTTTTTACCTAAAATAACAGAATTCAAGATAAAATTAGAGATAAATTTTTTTATTATTTCAAAATCATAATTGTCTAAAACCTTTTTAGTAAGTTGAAACCAGTTACTTGTAGGATCTTTAAATGATCTTTCAAAACTTTTAAGAGCTTTTTTGTGATGATCAAAAGCAGCAAATTTTCTCATAAAAGCCAAAAGTTTAGGAATATTGTTCAGGGGGTCTTTATCAATATATTTTAATCCTTGATCTATTACAGTAGAACCAATCAGCTGCTTATAATTCATGTTAACCCCTCCCCCTTTAATGAAATTTCACTTTATAATATTATTAAATCAAAAAAATAGTTACTTTATATTAATACTATGATTATTAATCTTTAAATATTTCAGTAACTCTTCGTAAGGAGAGGTCTACATTACGATTATGTTTCCTATCACTATTCCAATAAAAACTCCAATGTTAGCAAAGGTCTTTGAAAACTCTTGTGCATTTGGAATTAATTCATTTATAGCTAGATAAATCATAGCACCTGCAGCAAAAGAAAGACTACTTCCAACTAAATTAGGTGTTATACCAATTGATATCATCCCAATTATTGTACCAAGAGGTGTCATAAGACCTGCCAAAGTAACCAATCCAATGATAGAAAGCTTTGACATATTAGCTCCTTGAAGTGGTCCTGCAGATGCCATACCTTCAGGTATATTATGTAACCCAAGGCTAATAGCGATGGCTAAACTAACTGCAGGAGAAGCTTCAATTCCTGTTCCGATAGCTAAACCTTCAGGTAAGTTGTGTAAACCAATACCAAGAACAACTAAATAACCTGTTTTAAGTAATTGTTCTTGTTCGGTTGCTACAATAGAAATAATTTGATTAATTAATTTATCGATAATCCACATCACAGAACCACCAAGTAAAAAACCTGGAATAGTTAAAACTATACTACTAAGTTTTAAAGATTCAGGTAGTAATTCAAAAGTACTTACAGATAACATGACTCCACCAGCAAACCCTAACAAAATAGATAGTACTCTATTACTAGGGATACCAGATATTAAAACTATTAAAGTACCGAGTAAAGTAGAAAGCCCTGCAATTGTACTATATATGACAGTCTGCAAATTATCGCCACCTTATATAGGTAATCTTTTCAATACAACATATTAATTTTATAACTAAAAAATACTTGTGATTTAGTATATAAGGAGTAAAAGGTTGCATAATTTTTAATAGAAAAGTAGAATGGTATAAGTATACAATGAGGTTTGGAGAGGAATATAATGAAAACAACAACAGGTAAATATATACCTAATTTAAAATCTAACTCAGTACCTTTCACTATCCCATATTATTATGGCTGGGTAATAGTTCTTATAGGTGCATTAGGCCTTTTCTTTTCAGGGCCAGGTCAAACATACTCCGTATTAATATTTATTAACTACTACGTATCAGAACTAGGATGGAGTAGATCGTTAGTATCTGGTTTTTACTCAACTGCTACCTTTATTTCAGGGATGACTATACCTTTCATAGGGAAATCAATAGATAAATATGGACATAGAAAAATGACACTATAGCACCAATTTTACTAGCCCTTACAACTATAAGGATGAGCTTTGTGGATATACCTTTTATGCTTATATTTGGATTCTTTTTTCTAAGACTGTTTGGTCAGGGTTCAATGACCCTTATACCGAATACATTAATTCCACAGTGGTTTGTTTCTAGGCGGGGGATAGCGTTAAGTTTAATGGCAATAGGAGGGGCATTAGCTTCTGCTTCATTTCCACCTATAAATGATTTTTTAATTACCAACTTAGGAATAGAACATGCATGGAGGGTTTGGGCTTTATTATTAGTAGGAGTTATGGTACCTTTAGGTCTAATCTTTGTTCGGGATAAGCCTGAACAAATAGGTGAAGTTCCCGATGGAGAGAAAGGTGAAATACAAGAAAATAACGAAAAGTTAAGTGCAGAAATATCATGGAGTCTATCTGAAGCTAAAACAACTAAAGTCTTTTGGGTAATGTTATTTATAATGGCTGTACCAGCTATGGTAAACACAGGACTTGTTTTTCATATGGTTTCAATAATAGAAGGAAAAGGGCATTCCTCAAGTTTTGGAGCTTTTATTTTAAGTGTCTTTGCAATAGCTCAGCTTATAACTACGTTTTTAGCAGGCTATATTTTAGATCGGACCCGTGTTAATGTAGCTAAAGGTGTAAACTTTATTGTTTCTTATCACTATGAACCTAATATTACTAGCACAAACTCCATGGCTTCTAGTTTTATATAGTGTATTACATGGGTCTTTTGATGCATTTGATAGGGTTAGTACTAATGTGATGTGGCCGAATTATTTTGGAAGAAAATACCTAGGTAGCATACGTGGAGTATCAACTACCGCGATGGTAATAGGTTCCTCACTTGGTCCGCTACCTTTTGGAGCTTTTTTTGACCTTTTTGGTAGTTTCTTTGAAATTATATTATTAATGATGATCTTTCCATTAGTAGCTGGTATTGCTTGCTTTTTATCACCACCACCTAAAAAAGAGGTTACTTAATAGCAGGTCCTAAATCATTTGATATAGAAGGGTAATTAAAATTGCTATAAAAAAGGAGGACTAACTTTGTTAAAGTTTTATTGTGTTTCTGGATGAAAAACATGTCAAAAAGCGAAAGCGTGGCTTTCTGAAAAAAGTGTAGAGATTGAAAATTATGATTTAGTTAAAAAACCATTATCTATTGATGATATAGAAAAGTTAGCTAATCTAACAGAATTAGGAACTAAGGAATTATTAAATAAAAAAAGTCAAGCTTATAAAAAAGCTCAACTTAATGAATCTGATATGACTGATAGAGAAATAGCACAATTTTTATCTGAAAATCCTAGAGGAATAAAACGACCAATAGTAACTAATGGTGAAGATATAGTGGTAGGATTTGATGAAGAAAAATTACAAAAGTTAATCTAGCCCTTTACTGGGCTAGATTTTTTTGTAAATCCTCTAACTCTCTTAGCATATTTTTACGGGTTTCGATATTTTTTTCAGTTTCTTCATATTCTTTAACTTCATTATTTAACTTATCTAGCTCTTTTTGTGGAAGTGATCTTTTAGCATATGGAAAGAGAGTATTATCTTCTTTGTCTATATGTCTATGGAGTAAATATACATAGGCCATGGTGTTAGCATAATATCTAATTTTGCTTCTTTACTACCATTATCGTATTCATTTAAAGCCTCTTCTAATTGTGAAATATATAATCTTCCTAAATTATGTTCTGATTCCATTCCATCAATTAATGTTTTTTCTAGACTACCTCCATTTTCAATTAACATACCAAATAACATATCTTCTTCCTTACCATGATGGTATTTGTCAGCAAAATATCGAATAAAATCTAAAGCCCTTGTAAAAAAGTCAGTATTAACTTTTTCATCAGGGTTATTTAAAATGTTAAGACATTTTTTTCGTAACACATCAAGCATTTTTTTGATATGAGTATGTTCTTCTGTCATTAACTCTAAAGCATCCATACAGCTTCCTCCTTTTTAATTTAAAAGTTCTGTTAAGTTATATGATATTTGAATCAGTCTCCCGCCCGGAGTTATGATGTTTTTAGGCAGAAAACAAACCCTCCGGGAGAAAGGAGACTGATCCATGACTAAAGTTGTATGTCCTAGATGCTATTCAAACGACCTTTGC